>JAPDIG010000001.1 GCA_025966525.1 Candidatus Methanophagales archaeon
GAGTATCTGTCGTTGGTGTATGCGTTGATATATATCAAGCATTTGAAGACAAAAGAGGAAGTTACAATAAAATCTGACTCATCCTTAGTAGTGAATCAGGTAAACGGTCGCTACAAAGTCAAATCACCATCAGTCAAGCCGCTGTATCAGAAAGCTATTCGCCTACTGCATGAACTTCCAAATGTGAAAGTCGAATATATCCCGCGAGAAGAGAATCTCGCGGGGTTCTTGCTTGAATAGCTCTGATTTTTCTCCTTTTCTATTTCGTGTTAAAAAACAAGCTTAGCGAAATAAATTAGGAGGTGAAAATAAATGCAAAAGATATTTATGGTTTTCAGCGAGTATACAGACCCTGCGCACCATGTTCCGCTCCTTATGCAGCGCGTAGCCAAGCATGACGGTCCATTATATTTCATCACTAAGGACCCGCGCCCACTTACGGATATTATCCTCGATAATGCCCGCCGTTCCTTAGTCCATGTTACAATTAGTGGCTTGGGCGGCACCAAGTTCGAGCCGCGTGCACCCAAATCCAAAGATTTAATCACACCAGTCCAGCAGCTTGTAAGCGTTCTGGGCAAGCAACTTGTAATTCGCATTGATCCAATCATCTTCGGTGCTAATCACTCACGGTGCTTTAGCATCATGCGTAAGTTCGCAGCATTGGGAGTACAGCGCTTTCGTATAAGTTATTGCAGTTTGTATCCGTTTGTCAGGCAGCGGTTCAGGTCTATCAGCCTCTCTGTGCCTAATAGTTTCTATTATCCCGCATCATGGATCTGCAGGCACAGCACAGCGCTTGCAGATTGCGCACAGCAACTCGGCGTTTCTCTTGAATACTGTGCACCTCTGCCGCAAATCGAGCATGCAATAGACCCTAGTATTGTGCTGTCAGGATGCGTATCCGATATCGAGTACCGCCGTTTGGGGTATAAGCCAGTGCCACCGCAGCGGAAACAGCGTCAGCATTGTAAATGTTGGGCAAAAGTCGAAGGTCTGCCAAAGTTCAAGTCGTGCAAGCACGGTTGCGTATACTGTTATTTCAGCAAGCCTTAATCTTATTTTTTATTTTTGTTTTTTCTTCCTTCCTCGCTCTATATTATATTGTTGCTTTGTGTCGTGCGTCTGTTTATTCGGGTTATTTTTATTTTTCTTTTTATTCCACCACCTCCGCCTCCCCGACTTCGCAAGCGAAGTCTACCACCCACCCTATTGACCGCGGGGAGAGGCCCCGCGGGTATATAACCCCCCGTCTACATGCGTGAGGAACGGTAGAAGCAAAATCGCCCGACGGAAGTTTTAATAATTACAAGTCTCACGACATTGCGCATTTTAAAACTTCCGCCCAAGGGTTGCGAAAAATCCGGCTCTGACGGAAAGTATTATTACACCACAGCCGGGTTGTATAAAACTTTCCGCCATTCGGGTTCGTCTTTTTGCAAGCAAAAATCCGAATCAGAGCCGTCTTTTTCGCAATCGTGCGATTTTGCTTTTGTCCCGTTCCTCACGCCATGCAAGAGGGGCATAAAGCCCCTCGACATTCCAAAGCGCGGACAAGCCCCCATCCCAGTGGGGTTGCGCAGAGGTTGTCCAGTTCTGTAGCCGTTGTCAAGTTAGCGCAACCCCACGAATATTACCCACCATCCCACCCCCTCCGGGTATCTACTTTTTTAGTGTCCCTGCCGGGGAAGTAATGCGCTTCGCGCAGTTTTCAATAAAAGGATAAATTAGGGTGATGCGTGATGCACCCAAAGGCGATAGGGATGGAGAAGGAAGCCGTGGCAGGAACTGGCGAGCCTGCCACACAAGAGGGAAACGCCGGTATGGAAATGGTAAAAAGTGTGTTGGAAAAGAACGGATACGATAGCACTGGGATGAGTGAAGAACAGGCGATAGCTCTCTTTAACGAGCTCTTAGAGGAAGAAGAGAAGGAATATTGGCTGTGCCAAGATTGTGGGAAATTCCACCCACGAAGTTGGACACACTGTGACCTGCCGTGTGTCCAGTACGAACGGAGCAGACAAACAACAGAAGAAGAATATGAACGGATCTATGACTTTTTTGACCCTGCGGATTACAGACAGGACCCCTATTATTTACAGATGCCACATACGAAACTATACAAGTGGCTGATAAAAGCTGAAAAAGTCTATAGAGTCAAAACAGGTTTAAAAACTTTTGATATACATAATAGCGCCGATGCTCCCAAGAGGGAGCATGTGATGACTGAAGAAGAACGCTTACGACGACTTGAGGAGATCCAAGCATTTTACAGAGAGAAGCAGTACCGCCACAAGGCGTGGAGGAACACAACGCCAACTATTAGAGAATACCGCCCGGATAACTGCCGATTAGAACCAGTAATCAGAGTAATAACCGCAAGGAACGGCGAAAATGAAAAAATCGTTGAAAGGATAGAATACGTGCGGGCATAAGCCCACACTATATAATTTAGGGGTGGTGTGGAGATGGTAAAGTTTGGATGGAAACGTAGCGAAAAACAAAGGGATAGCTGGTTAATTGTTGCCGAGACGTGCGGGCATAAAGCATGGGCATATCTACCTTTCAGGACCTTAGAAACCGCGGAAGACCGACGCGCTGTCCTAAAATCATTAAAACGTACGCTTGAACTCGAAGTCTTACGGAAATTAGAAGCTGAAGTTATACAACAACGCAATAAATAACCCCTTCTCTTTTTTCACCCCCATTATAATGTCATATAAAACCCCAACCCGCGCTGCCCGATTCTCGTATGCGCTGGCAGCTGTTCCCTTACTCGCTACGCTCGCCCAACCTAATATTGGCAGCACCAGTTCTCGCCCGCCCACCCTTGTTTGAATAGTAATGAGAGCAGACCTACCGCAACGAGCTCGGGGGCACTGTTACCGGAGGGTAACAGTAGTGCCCATTAAAAAGTTGCGTCCGGTCTGCTTCCCATTACCATTCCTTCCAATATTACCTCGTTATCCTCAATTTCTGCACCCACTACGAACTCTATATCATGGAACACTACAAAATTTGCATCACGGCTAAATTTCAACATATTCTTTTGTTATAATACTGCTGCGCTATCTCTTCTATCTCCGCTCTATGTTCATCTCCAAGTTCCTTCTACTACTTTGTCTATTCTCGTGTTCTGCTCATATTCTTCGTATTCTATTCATCTTTCTTATCCTTATTCTATTTTTTCTTTTTCTTTGCGAACTCAGGCGGGTGTAAGGTTCTCCAGTTCTTTAGCCGTTCTCCAGTTCTTTAGCCGTTCTCCAGTTCTGTCCCGCCTGAGTTCTGAGGGCTGCGCATCGCACATTATCCGCAATGTGCTGTGATTGCGGCTTTTTCTTTTCTTTATAAAAGAAAAGAAAAACCCGCCCAAAAAGAAAAGAAAGCCGCCAAACCTCCCCTACCCAAACCGATGTCCAGTTCTGAACCGATATCCAGTTCTCACCTCCCATGCAATGTTCCTATAAAGCCCCCCGACATTATTCCAGCTCTCCAGTCCTCCAGTCCTCCAGCTCTCCAGCTGTAAGCGCTAAAAAATACGCTCCTGGGCACTCTATTTGCCAAAAATTGCACGGAGCGCAGCCCTTGCTGACGCAAGCAGAAATCCCGCTTCCTCTTATAACACCAATATAAGCCGAACTCTGTACACCGGCGCACTAACACGCAGAGCGTGTTACTTTCGGAACTTAACTAAACACGAATCGCATAGTTTCGCCGTCGTAGCACGAATCGCATAGTTTCGCGCGTATATAATCTCGAATTGTGTGCGGGCAAGCCCCACAGTATAAACTCAGATTGTGCGCGAAACCACACAATTCGTGCTACTTTGGGCGAAACCACACAATTCGTGTTAATATAAGTTCCGAAAGAAGCTTGTGCGCCGACAGAGTTCGGGCGGGATTTCTGGACATAACGTCTGCTGCGCTCCGTGCCCTTTTTGCCAAATATAGCGCCCAGTTAGCGTCTTTTTTGCGCTACTCCGCTCCTCTCGTATAAATAAAGTGACGAGAGTCGCGGAGGTGGGGTGACCTCCGCAGCTCGGTGAGTCCGTTAAACTACGTTAGGAGGTGATGTGGAATGGAAGAAGTGAAGAAAATCCGTGAGTTTGTTGCGAGATTTAGGGATGTAGATGGTTTGGACGACGATGCTGTGATTGCTGAGTTCAACGATATGTTGGCGGAGCAGGGTAAGCCGTATTGGTTCTGCCCCAAGTGCTTCCGGTTCCATCCTAGAGAGTGGGTACGCTGCGACCTCCCGTCTACGATGTATGAAGAAAGTCGCCAGATAACTGAGGAAGAATGGGAAGAACTGAACTTCCTGTTCGATCCGAGTGACTACAAGATGGATCCATATCATATCCAGTTCCCGCACTCACGCATACGGGACTGGCTGGACGAGGCAGAAGATCGGTACAATACAATGATAAAGAACCTCGTAAATCTCAAACTCGTGCACTGCTGCGAACTGTGGGGTGTCAAGGGTGGCATTAATATCAACGATCTCAGCTGCCCAATGACAATCTTCGAGCAAGCCCTCAGGAAGTTCGAAATACAGCGATACCGCGGCGTCCCGACGAACTTCAAAAATCTCGACGAACTTCTCGATTTCTACATCGAACATACCCTCTCCCCGTGAGAGGGTGTTTTTTTTTTCGGCGCTTTAGTGCGGGTGTAATACGAACCGCATAGTTAGCACGAACCGCATAGTGCCCCGCTCGGGCGGTAACAGGAATCGCATATTCCAGCAAGTATAATCAAAATGAATTGTGCTGGAACACACAATTCCCGTTACCGCCACGCTAGGGCACCACACAATTCGTGCTAACCACACAATTCGTATTACACCCGCCATGCAAGGGGGGTTGCGCGCATCGGACAACGGTTACAGGACTGGAGAACCTCAGCGCAACCCCCCGACATTATTAGCCCCGACCCCACCTCAAAGATTTTACATTTACTCATATCTCGCTGCCGCCTCTCGATACCTGCACCACTCACAGCTCCCTGCAGGGGGCGTCGGCATTTGTGCTATCATATTCGCCCTCTCAAGCAATTTCTCAACCTTGTCCATATCAATTATCGTGGGCACATTGAAAATTTCAAATGTCGCTGTCTTATCACTCAGTATCGAGGGGCAGTAAAAAATTAGCTCCCCTCTCACTACCGGACGGTACCCATTAGCCTCGCATAGGTATGCGTATGCACTCATCTGCGTCTGATAGTAATGATTCGCCTTATTCAAATCATACGGCGATGCGGATGTCTTGAAGTCTATCACCACATACCCGTCTCTCCGCTTCACTAACCCATCTAAAATACCTTTTAGCATTACTCCACCGTGCACCGCCTGCAATTGCTTATCTATTCCTATTAGCACACCATCACCATGCAACCATCTTATCATCTCACCACTCCGCGTTCGTCTTATTGCGTCCTCCTTCACTAACTTGTCCATAGCGTTTAGCACGCTCGGAAATAGCTGTGGCTTGTGCACGCCCCGTGTATATAGCCAGAAGCACCGCTCGCACTTCTCTAATTCGCCCAAAACCGATACCGATACTTCTATCATCCCGTTTACCCTATTCGTTTCCACCTATAAATACTTTTTCCTTGTCTTAACTTGGCTATTTTAGCATTTACTTTTATCTGACTTTCTTTTTTGCTCTTCTGTTTTCTTTTGGGCTTTTCCTGTTACTTGCGACTTCACCACCCTTGTTGTAGGCTGTTCTACTTAGTCTTTTTATTGAATGATTCTGAACAAAACCGTAGAATTGCGCTTTATTTAAAGAAAAAAAGCATGAGAGACGTTAAAATGAATACTATACCATTCCTACACCAATCTATTTATATATACCAAATTCTATATTATAATAGAAAACACAAAACCGCTTGATATGAGGTGGAACCCGAAAGAAGGAAGGAGAACCCCGAATAGTGAAGTGATAGAGAGGAAATATAGAATAAATAGAGCGGTGGTATACGCCCGTTCTCTATCCGTTAGAGCGAATAGTATAGAAGCGCTGATAGGCGCCAGAACGGAAAAATCGTATGGTTATGAAAGAATAAGAGTATATGATATAATAGGGGGTGTAGCATGAGGAGTGGTTAAAAAGACGATTGTAACCTTCTATTTGAACAAGAAAGAGATGAAGACGGCGGAGACGGTGGTAAAGACGCTCAAAACGATGGGGGCGATCAGCGAGGAAGCCTCGATGGGGCAGGTAGCGAAGCACATTTTTCTAGCATTTATAGATGACATGCTGAGCGCGAAGGAGAAGAAGAAGGAGGCGCGGGAATGAGTGCGGAAGGCGTAAAAGTCTCAGCGGACTCGATATTGAAGCATTTAGCGAACGCGAAGTTAAGCAAGGTAGGGAGACCGAGCGCTGAGGAGAAGCTAAACCGGGAGTTAGAGGAGCTGGAGAGTGGAGGCGAGAATGAAGCGGAGCGTTATGAAGTTCCGATAGAGGAGATATTTTTACCGGGCGATATGGCGGAGTACCAAGAGCGATTAAAGGACATGAAGCCCGAGGATTTGCGAGTGAAACTAACGAAGATGGCATTTGAGAACAGGGGTTTGAAGCGGTGGATAAAGAACGCTGTGCGGCAGATAGCGGATGCGAGCAGGAACAAGGGTGGGAAGATAATCTTACCGCCGCTGCCGCAAGGTGTCCCCAACGAATTAGGCATAGAGGACAGCAGTGCGGGTGTGACGAAAGTATTAAAGGAGTTAATGCCGCAGATAACCCAATACAAATTAGTGCGCGACATTTTAAGGGACAATAGCGACGAAGATAGTGGTAAGAACATGGTGGAGATTGAATCGCCGGACGGCACGAAGATGAGGCTACCGGCGGGCAGTTTTATTCCTGGGCTATTCAACCCGTTGATGGGCGCGCAGGGAGCGGACAAGAAAGAGGAGACGATAACGATAAAATTAGGTGACAAAGAGTTAACGGGTCCTGCGTCCTCTGTGGGTCTTTTATATCAAACTTTAATGAACCAAGGAGCGAGCAGGGAGGCGACGGTGAAGATAAGGGACGAGGAGGGCGAGGAGCGCGAGGTGCCCGCGTCGGCATTGGGAGCGGTACTGGACTTACAGAGGCTTATGATGAGCAAGAAGAACGATGAGCAGATGATAACGATAACGGACGATAACGGCAAGGAAATAACGATGCCTGCGTCGTTCTATCCGCAGTACATGATGCAGCAGCAGATGCGGCAGTTGCAGGAGCAGTTAAAGGAGTTAAAGGAAAAGGGTAGCGGTAGTGGTAAAGTAGCCACACATGTTCAGACTGTACCAGACCAGACCTTAGCGAGCGTGCTTTCAGCGGTATCGGAGATGAAGGACACCATGAGACGCGTGAACGAAGTAATGAACCCGCAGAAGCTCAGCGAGCTGGCGGTTCAGGGCTTGATGTCGAAAGTAGAAGAGTTTGACCGTTTACGCGCAATCTTTGGTGGCGGCAAGGAGGATACTGAAGTGCAGAAGGAGCGTATAAGGCAACAAGCGGAGCTTCAGCGTGCGAAGTTAATGGAGGAGATGAAGTTGAAGCGCGAGCAGGAGAAGACGAAGCAGGCGGAGTTGGAAGCGCGCAAATTTGAGATTTTAACACAACCGCCAGTACAACCAGCAACGCCAGCACCAGAACCTAATCCCGCACCGGATATACATGTTGTATATAACAAAGCGCGCGAGCTCAATCGCGAATTATTTGAAAAGTTAAACACAAAACCTGAAGAAGAAACAGAAGAAAATGTTGAAGAAGAGGAAAATGATAATGTAGAAGGGGGTGAAGAGGAAAATGAGTGAGGAAGCGAGTAGCGATAAATGTGAAGTATGTGCATCGCCGCAATTTATCAAGAAGTTTTGTGAGGCATTGAACGGTGGCGAGCAGTGTCGTCTGTTAACGGAACGAGCGGGTAAGGGCGAGATGACGCAGGAGGAGTACTTCGCTAAGATGATAGAGTTATTTGGCAGGGACAAAGTAGCGAAAGCGTTTGATGAAGCGATGGTAAAAGACAAGCTTGAGACGGCGGTGGCGCCGAATCCTGTGGAGACGAAGGTGGAGAGTGCACCTGTTGAAACGAAGACAGAAGTGGAGAAGAAGGTTGAGTCGAAACCGAGCGAGAGAAAGCTTGGGATAGACAAAGCGACGGCGAAGGAGCTGCGTGAAGTGGAGAAGGAATTGAAGGGCGCGCCGAGGTTCAAGACCTCGATAAAAGGCGCGTGCTTACCGTGCATAGGCGAGCCTGCGAGCGCTATACTGTCAGTAGTTGCGTTATGGTACACGGGCGATGACAAGGAAAAGATACGGAGTCTCATCAAGCAGATGCGTAACGGCGAGATATATGTTGAGGATGCGATAAAAGAGGTACTGAAGATGGAAGGCGGGCAGGACTGTTATAACGAGGTTTTGAAGGAGCTTAACCGCATAACTGAGCTGGCGGTTGATAGTGCGCTGAAAGAGAAGCCGGAACTGGCGAAGAAGAAAAAGAATGACTGATGTTCCGTTAGTCACTTTTTCGGGCGATCGAGCGGTAATAATGGCGAATGAGGGTCCACTTGTCACATTTGTTGACAAGTGGAACTCGCACGGTTACATAGCATCATTGATAGAGAAGGAGACGGATAATGGCGGCTATGTCTATGCGGTCGGTAAAGTTGTCTATGACCTGGCGAAAGTATCTGCGGAAAAGGTGCTTGAGATAGCGAAGAAGATAGCGAGCGGCGAGTTTTCGTGCCCGGTTTGCAGGCGGTTGGCGACTGGCGAAACAAAAGAGCCAGCGAAGCCAGAGGCGAGTGATATAACAGAAGAGAAAGAAGAAGAAAAAACAGAAGCGGATGAACGGCGTGATAACGACCGTGCACGTGCTATCAAAGAGATAGTAAATGCACTTGATGATGTCTTGTTGATGCGTGTTGCGATTGGAAAATAAACGAAAAAATGATACTATACCACATGCTATATTATCTGAAAAGCCTTAGATAATGCTATAGCAATTGGGAGATAATAAAGGAGATGATAAAAATAAAATCCTTTTCGGTAGATGACGAGGAAATAGTTTTTGAAGATGAAAAAGGAACAGAACACAGGCTATCATTTGACGATGTGGAGAGCTTGGTTATGAAACTCCACGAACTGGGCTATATAGAAGTCGAGTCGTCTCTGAAGTTCACGAGAAAGTGGATTATTCATGCGAAAAGTATATAAACAAAGAACACATTTACATACTTATGCCCTCTTGGGACTTCCATCTCGCACATATGAAGTGTGAAGGCGAAGATGCCGAGCGTATCTTAGAGTTACTGGACGGTACATTGTTTCCGTTACACAAGAAGTGGCGTAAGCTCACACATAGACTCGACCGAGCACCCGAACTCGCGTTGATACTGTCACTCTATGCGAAAAAGGCTACTTATTTCGATATTCTATGTGACATCGTTAATCACATAGAAGATGACGAGGTCTATAACAAGCTTCTATATTTAAAGAAGTTGCAGAACTCGCAAAAATAGCACTTATGATGCAACAAAATACAGTTGCATAGGTAAGACTATTACCACTACTGAAAAAATTGCACCAGCGTTAGAATATGATGGCTATTTTATAATCATAGAACTCCCCGGCACTCCGCCGCCCGAATTCGTGGTCAGGAGGTGATAGGATGGAGAAGATGGACATATGCGTGCCGGGGTTCAAAAACGAGGTCAAAAAGAAAGAGATGAACCAAAACAGGCAGCAAGCTCGTATCATAGCTTTCATAGGAGGCGAGAACAAAGACATGAAGAACAGCAAGTCGCCAGCTCTTATCATAGCTTTACCCTTTCTTTTCAATCCTGACACTGCGATACCACCCGTTCGGGAACTGCACGTTTTTTGCTTCCACTTTCGCATCTGGATGCGCCCTTGCAAGCCGCTCGACCGATGCTTGGAATTCCTCTTCGCTACCACCAAACGAAATTGCTATTCCCGGCAGTGCCAGTGCATTCTCCCCCTTCTCTAACTGCTCTTCAACCGCTTTTCGCCGCGCCTCGTAAAGCTCTTCACGCGCTTTCCGTAGGTTCTCCCGCGCCTTCTTCACCTCCTCAGGCACTTCACCCAAAAATAAATCAAAAAGCGGGTCATCGAGAAGCCAGTCGAAGATCATGCCCGCATCACCTCCTCATTCATTAGGGCACTCTTCACCCGCTTCTTTTCGCCGTCCGTAACTCTTACCTTCTCGTGTCCTTCTATACGAATCGCGGTATGGACCGCTGCCGTCGCGCCTACCCCTCTCGTTATATCCCGTCTCGCATCACCTCCTAACATATATATTAAAATTATACTGTAACATTATTCACTACGGTATTGCTGGCGCCAGAATTGTTTATCCCGCCAGTTGCACCAGCATCATTAACGACATTACCAATCACTGCGCAATAGCTCGAGGTGCTTGTGAGGTTTATCTGATAGCGGTCGTTCTCCTTGCAGTAGTTGCTATTCATGATACAGTAGTCGGCTTCACAGAGGATACCATCATAGCTCGCAGTGTTATCAACATCGTTCCATTCCACAATATTGCCGATTATTCTGTTTGTATGCGAGTATTCGTCAATTCTTATGCCATGCTTCTTGTTCAATCTTGCCTTACAGCCTATTATCGTGCAGTAGTTGTTCGTATTCGAGAAAAAGATGCCATTAGCATTGTTTTCCCTGCTCTCGCAACCTATTAGATTGACATAGTCCGATGTCATTATTCGTATGCCAGAGCCATAGAACTCATCAGAACTGACACATCCGCTAACTGAAACATTTAGTATGAGGCTTAGGTTTGCTGTGCCTTCTGTTGCCTTCATTTGCAAGCCGTTGTAACCGCAGCCGGAAATGCGCACATTTATAACATTTGAATACAGAGTCGTGTTGCTAAAGCCTAAGCAAATGCCGCGTCCGGTGCCGGAGCCATAACCGACAAGTTTCATATCCCGTATCGTGATTCTGTTATGATTTGCATTGTCGCCGTTTATTATCGTCACATCCGCGTCCGCATCCAGTATTGTTGCTGTTCCGGCGCCGGCAAGTATCATGTCGTCTTTCGGCGTTATCGCTGACGTTATCGAGTATGTCCCGGCGGGAACGAACACCATACCTCCGGGGTTCAATATGCCTACGCCAACGTGAATCGGGTACTCAAGCCCCAGTAGCTTGCCAACATCAATGTCATCTTTTGGATGCCCGAGCAACCTCCGTGTGTATAGATAGCCCAGATAAGCTCGGCTGAAGAGAGTGTATAGTTTCTCTAAAAAGCTGAACTTTGGCGCTCTCTCACACCCAATACGATCAATTGCTTTTTGAATACCGAAACCGTCATCAGTCTCGTCGGCTACCATACTGTGCTCTATACCGAGATCGCGCTTCGTGTAAGTGCTCTTGCCCACAAGTTCATCTATACATAGCCCGTGGGTGTTACTCGTGAGCAGGGTGTGCAGTCGGTTTGTCTGTTGCACTCTCCGCTGTAACTCGTATATCTCGGAGTCGTTCTTCAAGTCCTCGATGTACTTCTTCCACCTCATGGCAAGTCGTTTATAGCGTTTTGAACCCCCGTATGGGTATATGCCTGAGCGACTCTGAGCTCGGTGTATAGTTCTGCCGACAGACTTGCATTTGATGTCTTCGTCAGGTATGTGGCATCGGTGGGCGCGCCCCCACCTCCACCGCCTCCGCCTGCCGCAGGTATATTATCTTGCATTATCCATCACCATTATATTCCACATACATACTTATATTCTACATCTCTATCAGTTGCCGAGTTTTTCGTTCTGCTCACTACTACCTGCTCGTTATTATAAACGAGGATATCGGAAATATCAATCCTGCGCTGTTTGATTATACTGCCCGTGCCCGATCCGGTATCGCAGGTAATATCTGTCCCATCGCTTGTGAGTTTATAATATGCAACTACCCGCTCAGAACCGGAAACGCCTACTTTCACTTCGAGCGTGAAGTCGTCGTTTGCATTATTCAGATTAGAAATATCAAGTATCAGGTGCATCTTGGTTGGTAACGAATCAGGAACGATTGTGGCTGATGGATTCGCATCGTTCAGTGTGCCCGTGCCGTAATCCGATAGCATCTTTGTTTCTATCGCATCCAGTTTTGGGGACTCGACACTTTTAGGCACTTTCTTCTATCACCTCCACCTCGCACGGCTTGTGCTCGTCATGTTTACAATAATGCAAGCGCAATATATGTTTTTTACCCTCAAACTGCTCTTTGATAGCATCAAGTATTTCCGCCTTTTCACTTTCAGTCTTGTCCGTTATATCCACTCTAACGAAGTCCGGTTCTTCTTCCGCCGCGCCTTCGGGTAGCAGTTCAAAACATTCGTAATATATCCTCATGCTTTCACCTCAGTTTCAGTCACGCGCATAATCTTCCTCATATTCTTCAGCCCAGTATTCGTCTAAAGCGTCCAGACTATCTATGCTTCCCGTTCTTTGCGAAAAGTTTATCGGGGACATGCTTCCGCATCCTTTCAACCACATCCTTACCCCTTTTGTTCGCCCCTTTCGGGTTCTTGAAGTGTTTTAACAGTTTACCAACCGCTTTGTCTTCACCAACCCTTATTTCGCTTTTCCATATATCGTGCTTTTCCGTTTCGGTGTTGTCAATTATTTCTATCTTCATACGCTCAATACCCTCCCTGCGAGCTTGTTCATCTCCACCGCCGTTGCGCCATAGACTACACCATCGTTTCCGTAAGAAGTCTTATCATACCACATCCCTGCAGCTTCATCAACACTGTCATAGTCGAGCCATAGCACGCACCCGTGCAAGACAGGATTGTGCGGATGCTCCTTGTTATAGACTACTTCTGCGGGGCTCAACGCACGCTCGTAGATGCGGACGAGGGGGATGGTGCCGTTGAGGCGAACCCCTGTCCAGCCAGGAGGACTAAGTATGAGACTGCTATCGCAATAAACAATGCTCTTGGATAATGGTTCTGTATTTTTGAGATTTCCATTCAGATAAGCCTTCAATTCCGATGCCGTAACTGTGAAAGCAACATGATGCCAGTTGTCTTTAGTAACTCTAGGAAAATATACGAGTGTAGACGTATCATCACCATGTCCGACTGAAATTTTCAACGTCTCCCAAGAATAATAGACAAAATAACCCTTCCAACCAGACCAAGTCCATTTACCGAGAACATCGTAATCATCCGTTTCTTTCTTTGGATAAAGCCAGAGTTCAATTGTAAACTCGTTTGTATCATCAAAGTTCAAACTCTCATCATTCCCGCAATCCACCATATCATCAGTACCGTCAAAAAATAACGATTTTCCCTTAACCGCCGTTAGAGTTCTCGCTGCCGTTAGAACTCGGGATGGTGTGCTCATGGCTTTGCCCCTGCTATTAAACTAACAGTGTCCCCGGCCGAGCCGGCAGCGGCTGAACTCACACGTATGTATTGCGCACCAGTCCAGAACACATCGTTATACGAAGTCTCGGCGCTCGCTGAAGAATAATACGTGAACCAGTGCGAGTTATCAAACGAATACTCGACCGTGAACGTCGTGGCAGTGTCCGCTTCGCACACGACCTCCACGAGTTTGAACCCGCCAATGTCGAGGCTTATTGATTGTGCACTCGTCTCGTCCGCGCCGTATAACTCCGACTTCTTCGGTAGAACGGACTGTACATCCACAGGAACCTGAATCTCCGAATCCGATATTGTTACTAATTTGTCTGTCTTGTTACTTATCGGCATTTTTATGTATCACCTCCTCTACACCTTCCCGTCCGTGCGATACACATAAGGTATATCTCGCGAAGCGCCCTCCGCAACGGTTGATTTCAATGTCACCTTATAATCCTTATTCTTCTGTTTGAAATATATAGTTATCGCCTTCGTGCCACTATCGAAATCGTCTGGGTAAGTTTTACATGATATTTGCCGGTATGTGTCAGCAATCTTCTCATACTCGCGTATTTCTGTTGGTTGTGTCAGTGCATTCACATCGAGCGAAATGAAAATGTCCTGCGTATCGGCAGTGAACTCAAGCACATCATGCTCGTTCGTATCGTTCGGATGCGTGTATGTGCCACTGCTCACGCTCGCAGTCAGTAGCGGCAGAATCTTATACACGTCCCGTCTCAAGCTCTCACTCCCTACTGTCATCAATGTGCCCTCCTCACGCCGAATGTGAAAGGAACATACGTTCGTGTAGCTATATTATTGTCAACATAGAAATAAACCACGAGCATTGTCGGCTGTATCACCTTCTCGGTATCAAACACTACGGTCTCGCCCAAGTCCGTATCAACCGGTGGTGAAGAAACGAGCGTATCACTCGCCTTGTCACGTAACACCACCGGGGGCACAAGCTTCATGTCTGATGATACGCCGTCATAGTAGCGAACAAAGAGGTAAACCTTATCGGTCGCACCCATATTGTCCCACAAGCCGCTTAGCACTGAAGGCTTGATGGTAACGAAAATCTTGGAGACCTCGAACAAATCGCCATCGAAGCTCGTTATCAGGCTCTGCGCAGTCGTCAAATCCGGGTCCGCACCGCCCTGGTCTGTTGTCCACACATACTTATACACATATATCGTGCCACCAGAACAATAGATTTTCAGGATAGGATATTCCTTATTCGCCTTTATCGGGTTCACGGTCGTATCGTTATAATCACTGGCATCCTCTATTTCGTGCCATTCGATATGGTCGTGTATGAACAATAAATGCCCGCGCACGGAACCATCTTCACGTGGCGTATCATCCGCGGCATCATAGCCCGCACCTACCCGGTTACCTTCCAGAAGGAGATGCCCGCGCACGGAACTGGTCGTCTCCACGGCATCATCAAGCCCGTCATAACCTATCCCCACCTTTGACGATACCAGCGATTCGAGCACGATGAAATCGAACAGATAAGTTGAGCCCGCGGTGAGGTTACCGAACTCGATCTTGACAATATCGGTGAGGTCAGGTGGTGTTGGGAAAGAGCTACCGTCGGGCGTGGATGCTGGATTTATATTTATGTCCTCCCACGTATCAGCCGCTGTGATTGTGCAGTCCCAGTATGAGTAATTACCATCGCTATCGTACAGGTATAGCCTGCACGTATCGCCACCCGCTTTATTACTGCGCACATAGAAGTTTATATTTGCGATAACAGTGAAGTCACGCGATTTGATATTGCGATACACACTCCCGGTGCCCCCGGCGCCTATGGCAACCTCCATACTGTGTTCGCCGAACACAGACGTTGTGGATAGTGTAGGCGCGCCCGCTTCACCGTCATTATGCCATTCCGCCTGTAGTGCCGCATCGTTGATATACGCGAACGAGTCAAGGATCATTATATCGCCCGTGTAGCCGGCAGTGGCGACGCCGCCCTTACCGCCATGTAGCGCCTTCCAGCCATTTATCTTGGCGACCGGGAAATAATCATAATCCGTGCCCGCAGGATTGCCCACATCGTATGGTGAATCGCCATAGCCGTCGTTATCAATATCAAGAGGTCCGTCATCGTAATAGTTCTCACGCCAGTAATTGTTTGTGGAATCTTCCAGAGCATTATCGGTGTGATTTAGCAGGTTATTGTGGTAATAAAGGTTCTTGGTATTGTTTGAGGAATCAATCCCCGTGCCGGCGCCGCCACCGTCGCAGTAGTTGTCGTGTATCAAGCACCGGCTGGTAGAATCCACATAGATATTGACGCCACCCGCACCGTTCAAAATCAAGTCATTGTCGTGTATGTGATGCTTTATACCGCCCGCGATATTCATCTGGTTCAAGAACCCCGTCACTTTGCAGTTCCTTATCGTTTGCTCGTCGTATCCACTCCCCATCAAGAAGCCCCAGCCGTCATTACCGTCATTATGCAACCACACATTCTCGATTGTGTTCTTGAAGCTTGCGAGCCTGACAGCGGAAGTGGCACCGGTGCCGGTAGGGAACACTATCTTGAGGTTATGTAATTCGCACTGGTCATGGGTGATGTTCACCACATGCGTGGCGGACGAGGGTGCTATTATCACAGACGACCGGGACTCGCCGATAATCTTCAGGTGCTCCTTGTTGAGTGTGATAGATTCCTCGTAAGTGCCAGCCTTCACATATATCTTCGCCCAGCTCTCCGCTTTGTTTATCGCTGCCTGTATAGTCTTGAGTGCGGACTCCCACCGCAGCCCGTTGTTCGCGTCGTTACCGTTCGCGCCGTCCACATAATAAGTAGTCCAGCCCTCTTTCGCTACGTTCTGCCGTGATATTACACTGTCTATCTCAAGCTCACTATGCTCGGGCGTACCGACCACCTCCTTTTTTTACTCTCCTTTTAATTGTCTCTCTACCAGCATCTCAAACTTCTCCTTTTTCCTTTTTAAGTATATGTTTTTGCAATATCCACTATATATATACCTACATAGTGAAATCGAATCTCTCGTCCCAAACTTTAATAGCCATGTGTTTTTGTGTTTATGAATGCTTCCACCTTTAATTACTCCTTCATCACGTAATGTCTGTAATATATAATCAAGTATTTCATAATCGTTCTGTCCAATACTTGCGTGAATCGAACCTCCTCGCGAATTATGATTTTCCTTATGCCAGTAAACGCTGCCTTCTGCTTCAAAAAAGCCTCTGAGCCAGTATTTGAAATATTGCCGTGGTACATCGCGATAATGTAGTCTTTTCAAATCTTTAACAAGTGTAATGGAATTAAACTGAATTCTTGACATTTCATGCCCATGAGACAAAAAATCATATACAGGATGTTCGGAATCTAATACATCTCTAAACTTAAACAATACTTCCTTATCAATTGCTGATAACCGAAAATGTAAATAATCTTTACGTGTGAAATTACCATCTCCAATTGCCCATCCATACAACCAAGCACTCTCTGGTGTCCATGATTTAAAAAAGTCGTGATTGATGGAATATTGCCTTTTTACTTCACTGCTTAACCGAGGCTTGATATTATATTCTTTCATACGCTCCTGTATAGTTCTATGTGAAACTCCATAATAACTTGCTATCTCTCTCTCTGTCATCCCTTCTACATCATACATCCTACGCAAGTCATCTTCATCTATTCCTTCTATTCTTCTTCCCATTTTTCTTATTTTTTCATAATCTTGGCGAATACGTAATATCTAACTGGACCTGCCCCGCTTCTCCCGCTGACTTACCACTACCCGAAGAGACCATCAAACCTAAATGTAATGTGTAGTATCCCTCTGCTGTAGGCGGGTCATCATCTTCGTACAGGATACACAGGTTCGAGGACTGAAGATACCACTGACCCGTACCCGCTATGCGTTTGCCTGAAGTCGCCACGTCAAGATTGATGAAATCCCTGAACGAGTCCTCGTCGAGGTCAGAACTGGCATGCGTGGCACTCTTCCAGAGCCAGAGCGTATACAGCATTGGCTCTTTCGCCTGTATATTCACGCCTCTTATCGTGATCTTATTGGTGACCAGCCCGGGTATATCTTCATACTCTATCTCGTTTAGTCCTATTGCTTCTGTGAAGTGGACATCCTTGTCCGTTGATATTGTCATTATCCGTTCTGCTCTATCTACACTCACTATTCCCGGGCTATAATCCATTTCACTCCACCTCTCCTTCCTCTTCTATTATTATGCCCATCTCTACCAATTCCCAATCCTCAGGAATGCCTGGCACAGCAGTAACTTTGTAATGTATAGGACCATCTTCGGCTGTTATTCGCACAAGCTCGACAAACACATAATCTTCATATTTGAAGTTCACATATGCACCTTGAGCAAGCGGTATCCTTGCAGACCAGTCAACGCCATTGAAGATTTCTGCAACTAATGTGCCTGTAAACGCAGCACCCGCCTTATTCTCAATCATACATCCTCGTGCACGCTTACCAAGCCCTTGTGTATCGTCATTCATAATGTCTAATGTAATAACCTTCCCGGTATCCAGGTCGCCCTCCTTATAAAAGGGCAGGCTGCGTATAGGTAAGCGCTCCGCAAGCATTTCTCACTCGGGTCCCAATCCGCTTCTCACACGCTTCCACAAGTCCTCATCCTCTTCGCGCGCTATCATACCGAACAGCATCTCTATATACTTAGTCACACGGAACTCGCTGTATGTGAACCGGACATTATAGCCCGAAATAGCCTTGTTCGTTGTCAGCGATAACTTTATCACATCTTTCGCAACTATCCACAATGGTATGTCATAAGTCGCGCCCGATGCCGCCCACGCGCGCATGCTGTGGAAACTGCTCTCGTCAATGTTGATGTTCAGTGCAGTAGTATATGTCCCATCACTTGGCTTCTCCAGCGCTACCGATTCGAGCACCAGCATCTTGCCTACGGGCGAGTACACACTGCCCACATCCGCTCCCGCTGTCGGTAAATCGCCACGCCAGCTCACAGTCGCTGTTCGCGTCTTCTTAAATACGCGCTTGAGCATCGTGTCCATCGGCAGTGGCAGCGAGCCCTCATCCACGAGTCGCACCAAATCAAATTCCTCAGCAATCGCTTTCTCCTCCTCTGTCAATGGCATCCCGTGCAGTATCTTGTCCGCTACGGTCGGGTTGAACAGCCAATACCCGTAACGATACGGATAGTTCGAGATAGTGGCTGCTGAACTGTTGTATAAGTTCAAATAGAACAATGTTCGGCAATGTAAGTCGAACTGCGCAGTATGATCGAGCGACATGGCGTTGGATTCTTCAATACTTCTTTCGTCATTCCTGATCCTTACTCTTACATTCGCATTGGGATACACCGCTATCTCCTGCACACGCAACATCTTTCCCCGCAGCTCGCGGTCGCGTATCTCACTAACAACATTACCTCCAGAACTCAAACTTTCTACTTCTGCCTCGGTGATAAAACACGGCAGATACCGCGCGTTGTCCAATACGAAGCTCATTTATTTTTCACCTCCTTTATGCCCACGCCCGTGTCCCTGCCCGCCGCGATCGCCTCTGTGCTGCGCGCCTACGATACCGGTTGTGATACAACTGCTATTCCTTAGCCTCTGCCTTCCCCCTCTCCCTTGGCTACTTTCGCTCATGATTGATAGTTCAAAACATAATCATATAAATTTTTTCATGTTATTGTCTTCAGCAAAACCACGACCCACCCAATCATCCCAATAATAAAGGTTATCATCAATCCAACCATCCATTTTAAGTCTCTGTTGCGTGCACGTGCACTCTCGTTCATACACTTTTCCACTTGTACACACAACCGCTCTATCTCGCTTTTCAGGTCATTGAAGATATATTTAGATAGGTTCTCGTTCTTCTCGCGCAATACTGCAACTTCGCTCTTCAGTTCGCTTATCGCATTTATAATCTCTTTTATCTCGCTCCCGTTCACAGTGGCATCACAAAATAATAAAAAGGACACAAAAAATAAAAAGGTTTTTATGTAGCATAGTAGTAATTATAAATACTATGCAATTGCTTGGGATAAGGGAGTGGATGAGGGAAATGCGCGAGAAGAGGATTGAAGTGGTAGACATCCCGCCGCGAATAAGGAACCACAATTATACAGAAACAAATAAGAGAAGGCTTGAAGAAAAATGAAAAAACTGCTCGCAACAATAACGGATGAGGCATACGAAGCGCTAAAAGCTTTTAAAGAAGAGAACGGATTCGCCAATATTGACACCGCGCTTGATGAACTATTAAAGAGAAGAGGGAGAGAAAAAAATGGAAGAAGATAAAGAAAAAAAGGAAGGAGACGAATTCTTGTTCTATGCGATAACCTTATTGTATGGATACAAAATCTTTGCAGCCTAAGAAGCCATGACAAAAAAACTTTCTTATGTTCTGATAGGGGACCCGATGGCAGTAGCGGGCACGCGAACGAAGAAAGAGCCTTTGCTTAGTGGGCTGTGGCTCTGGAGCGTTTCTTTTGACAGGTATGGCAAGCGTGGAGATGTGCGACTGATAAGGAGCAAAGAAGACCTTGAAGAATACGACATTGTGCATATAAACCTGACCGCGGGCGATTTAGCGCTGCCGCTGATGATACGTGACGAATTAGGCAAATCGTCATCAACGAAACTGATAGTGAATATGGACTTTGACCCTATGCTTTGGGGGCAGGTTTGGGATTATCCTAAGTTTGTGGAGAAAGCGCTACTGGCTGCGGATATGGTCTTCCAAGTAGATTCGATAGGTGCGAGATACATCGAGCGGATGATAAACCGCAAGGTGTATTGCCTGCCGCATCCGGTGGATGTGGATGGCTTAGATAAGTACAAAAAAATAGACCGTGAGCCTACCATTGTTACAATGTGGCATCGTTATATTCCCGATTGCACTACGGCATATTATGCACAGCGTGATGTTCCCGCATTCAAAATTTTACTCGGCTATCGAGGAAAAGTGCACAACATAGGCATGTTCGATAAAGTCTTTGGTTACATTCCCTTCCTCAATGCGATAGAGATAATGAGCAGGGCAAAATTTGGGTACGATATGTACATGGGTTATAGTTATGGGCGTACAGTAGTTGAGTTTGCAGCACTCGCAGTGCCTTGCATTTGCTCAAACACGATAGAAGCTGCACGTAAGCTTTTCCCATCCACTTCGGTGCATCCATTAGACATCAAGAAACAACACGAACTGTTCTGGAAGTTAATAAAAGACGATGAGGAATACATACGGGTCTTCAAGTTTGCATACGATGCAGCGAAGGAGTATAAACTCAAGAACTCATACGAGAAGATGGTGAGTGCGATAGAAGAAGTAGAAGAGCGGCAGTCGCGGAGTGGTAGTGTGCATTTTTCAGACGAGTGGAAGCTGATTCAAGAGAGGTATGAGCGCAGGACGAACGAACCGAAACCTCAAAACTATCTCCAATTCGCACGGGATTTGGCATGCCAGTTTAAAGAATGGGTAGGTGTGCAAGGCTTGGTATTAGACATCGGGTGCGGTAACGGCAAGTATGCAGGTGGCACTTACGAGTCTATGGGGCATGAATATCTAAGCAGGGAGAACCGGATTATCGGCTTAGACCCACTGAAGAGCTATGAGACGCGGTTTCCTGTCGTGCGCGCTTTTGGTGAGTACATACCTTTCCAAGACGATATCTTCGATGCTGTTACAATCGTCTCAACGCTTGACCACATAGAAGAGCCGATAGAAGTTTTGAAAGAAGCGAAGCGAGTTTTGAAAAAAGGCGGCAGAATATTCATTCAGAACTCTATACGCGAAGAAGGTATAAATCCGTGGCATCTGCATACATGGACAAAAGAGGAGCTAATAGAACTTGTAGATGAAGTATTCACGATAATTGACACGAAAGTGATTGAGAACAAGAAGATGGGAGATAACATCTTTATAAAGGGGATCAAAAAATGATTTTGTGCGTTGCACCGCTTGATAATGGGGGACAGTTGTATCACCTGTGTGAAGCGCTTAACAGATACACTAAGTATGATGCGCGATGCTTAACATTTACACAGACATATCTACAATACGATACTGATTTGCTACTTAGCGATTTTGACACATTGGCGAAGCAGTATGAGCTACGAGAATTAGTGTGTAGTGCAGACTTCTTCATTTTCTCTGAATTCTTGCCCACGGATCCAAACATTAAGCATGTATTGAAAGACCTAGGTATTTTAACGCATATAACACCAAAGAACACGATAATACGAGTTGCAGGGTCGTATTCGCGCGCTAATGCAGAACACTATCTATTAGAATGGATCAAGCATGACTGGATATATGCGGGACCTTGTAGCGACTGGACACTTTCAGGTAGTATCGGCAGGATAATACATGTGAATTATATCTGTCCAGTGGAGAAGATACCGGAGCCGAACCCAACAGAAGATACGATACGGGTATGCTTTGCACCAACAAAATCGGCGAAAGGTTTAGACGAATTTAACAGTGTCATGCAGGGATTAGAGAACAAATACGACAATGTGGAGTCAGTAGTGATAACAAAGAAGCCGTGGAGAGAAGCAATTTCAATAAAATCTACATGCCACATAACTTTTGACCAGTTCATGTTGTCGCACTATGCAAACAACAGTATAGAGTCTATGTACCTCAGACATGCCGTATTATCAAAGATATCAAGTTTGTGTTATGCATATTATCCTGATCTGCCAATTCAAGCTGTGAGAAACGAAGAAGAGCTACGAAAAGGTTTAGAAACTTTAATAGAGAATCCAGAGCTAATAAAAGAGCTGGGAGAGGCGGGGAGAAAATTCGTTATGAAGTATCATCATCCTGAAGTAGTCGCGAAACAATGGAAGAACTTGATAGAGCATGTTCTCAGAAAAGATTAAAACAATAGGGATAATAGGAAAAGGAACAGTAGGAACAGCAGTAGGTGAAGGGTTAAAATCGTTCGGTTATGAAATACTCTATCACGATAAATACAAAGAGTCATACCCGCTAAAAACGGTTGTTGAAAGAAGTGATATAATCTTTGTCTGTGTCCCTACGCCGTGTAAAGCGAATGGCGAAATTGACTTATCTATAATTGACGAAGTAGTAGAGAACATATCCAAATATGCTGAAAATGAGCAGAAAATCATAATCAAATCAACAGTAATACCCACAACAACTGAGCACTATCAAGAGAAATATCCACATCTCGTGTTCTTCATGTGTCCAGAATTTCTCGATGAGGATACCGCAAAATACGACTTTCTTCATCCGTTTGTGATTATTATCGGCTATACAACAAAGTCAGAAGAATATGTTGAGGACTTGATCCCTGTTTTCAAAAAATTTCGTGTACCGATTCACACTATGCACGCTACTGAAGCCGAAATGGTTAAATATATGACTAATTCATTCTTCGTGCTTAAAGTTGTCTTCGCAAATCAGATTTATGACTTGTGCACTATGCTCGGTATTGACTACTACCGCGTGAAGGATAGCTTTGTATCAAATCCGCGAGTTGGTGATAGTCATTTTATCGTTGAGCATAAAGGTGGGAGGGGAGCAGGTGGTAAATGTTTACCAAAGGATTTATCTGCATTTATACAGTTTGCGAAGCGTAAAAACTGCCAGCTTACACTACTTGAAACTGCCGAGAAGATCAACTCAAAATTATTAAAACAAACAGGAAAATGTTGATTTTAGGAATCCACGACGGACACAACGCAACTGCCGCGCTTCTTAAAGATGGTGAAATAATAGCAGCCATCTCAGAAGAACGTTTGACTCGCAGAAAGAACGAACCGGGCTATCCTGTAAGGGCAATCAATAAAGTCTTAGAAATAACAGGATCTACACCTGCGGATATAGACTATGTTGCTTTAGCATCTGAGTTCTTACATCCAAAGGAGTTTTACATGGATTGGAACTGGTATAAGCGCGGCTATGAAGAAGAGCTATATGAAAAAGCAGATACAGAAGTATTTGAGCAATACAAAAACAAACGATTGGAAGAACGAAAAGAGACGATAATAGACCATCTTGGAGTAGCAAAAGATATAATCATAGTCGTTGAACACCACTTGGCACATGCTTCTGCTGCATACTTCGGGTATGGCAAAAAGGGATGTTTAGTATTAACCCTTGACGGTTCCGGTGACGGTATCTGTGCAACCGTGAACAGAGGCTTGAACCGAATAGCGGAAACGCCTAATAGCGCCTCGATTGGTAAAATTTACTCGCGTGTGACTTATCTACTCGGCATGAAACCCTGGGAACACGAATACAAGCTGATGGGATTAGCGCCTTATGCGAGCGAAGATGGCGTTAAGAAGTCGTATCAGGTGCTTAAAAAACTGATAAGGGTAGATAATGGCTCTTTAGTCTTCAGGAATAACGGGCTATCTACGAATTTTTGCTACCAGTATTTGCGGAAATATCTAGAGAACCATCGTTTTGATCATATTGCTGGTGCTGTACAGAAGCTAACTGAGGATGTCGTCTTGAATTGGGTAAGAAATGCAATGAACCACACGAGTGAGCGAGAAATAGCATGCGGTGGCGGCGTATTTATGAATGTGAAACTCAATATGCTACTTTGCGATATCGTAGATAACCTTTTTATTTTTCCAAGTTGTGGCGACGAATCTTTAGCTATCGGCGCGGCTTATTATGTCTATTACAAACACGAGAACAGAATGCCAAAGCCTTTTAATAATATCTATCTAGGACCCGAGTACACACAAGAAGAAGTTAGCTCCTTTTGTGAGCAACTCAAGGACTATAATGTCTATAAGAGTGCGAATATCAACAAAGAAATTGCGGATTTGCTTAGCGACGGCGAGATAGTAGCAAGGTTCAATGGGCGAATGGAGTGGGGTGCGCGAGCTCTGGGGAACAGGAGCATACTTGCGAACCCCTCAGACCTGAACAAAGTTAAGGAATTGAACATCATGATCAAAGCGCGCGACTTCTGGATGCCTTTTGCACCCACAATATTGCACGAACGGCAGCATGACTATATACTTAACGAGAAAGAAATAGAATCACCGTACATGATGGTTGCATTTAGAACAACGAAGCGTGCGAGAAAAGAGCTGGCTGCCGCTGTTCATCCTTATGATTATACTGCACGACCTCAAATTTTGAAGAGAAAAAGCAACCCGGACTATTATGACTTAATAAAGGAATTCGAGAAGATTACCGGTATCGGTGCGGTGCTAAATACTTCATTTAACCTGCATGGCGAACCGATAGTGTGTAGCTTAGAGGACGCTTTTTATACTTTCATGCGTTCGGGCTTGCAGTTCTTAGCTGTTGGTGGTTATCTAATAGAAAAAAGATAACTAAAAGCCGGAGAGCAAGCTGGCTCGCTTATGGACGAGCCAGCTCACCAACGGCTTGGTAATGCAATTTCAGCACATTGTACTTCACTGCTTGCCTGTTGATTTGTACGCCATCGGGGTCGTATCTTCGTATCTTCACCTCGAGTAATCCGTCAGCACCTTGCAGGAACTGCGTCGTTGGTATCACAGCAATGGGCGGGAAACCTGTCGGTAACGGTATTATGCTCGTGCTCGCAGCCCATGTCGTCTCTATTATGATGTCACACTGTTTCATTTCTTATCCTCTTTTTATGTTCTGACTAACTCGCCAACCGCACGGTACTTAACGACCAACACTGCACCAGCTCCTATATCCTTATCAGCTTTTTTGAGGTTGAAACTACGAGCTGTGTATGCCGATGGCACATCAGGGATATGTGGAGCAGCGCCTACTGTTGAAGCATACAGTATTGCCGGCCCCATGGATGCACTTGTCGTTGTAGGCATCCACGCTATATCTGGATATCCAGCAGGTATCACAAACGGACCGCCAGTAGTCGGGGTTAATTTTGCAGTAGTTGCACCTACTTTCGTTGGTACCCGTATATATGCCTCTTTCATTTTTTATCTCACCTCCTCACTCATGGCAAGTTCACTTTTATGCCCTGTAAGCACGCTATTATCCCCGCCGTCGGTATATTACCGTCATCAGCCGAGATTGCTGTCCCGTCATCGTATATAACCACTCTGCCCTTCTCGTTGTGTATCAGATACCCCATCGGTAGCAACGGCATTGGCACAAACAGCGGGAAGTTCTGCGGGAACAGTGGATAGCCGTGCCCGAAATGCAGTGGGTTGTTGTTGTAATCCACCCTGAACAGCTTCTCATCGCCCGCACTTCTCGGATACTCCCTGTCTCCTATCTTCAGTCCCATATACTTCAGGTGCGTATGCGACCTGACACCTATACCCTTTATGAACAGCGCTTCTGAAGTGCCATAGTCGAAATACAGGTTCTCCCAGTCGTTCGCTACATCGCCATCGCTATAATTGAAATCGAATGGTGTATTCGCCGTCGTTGCTACTTTGTTGTAAGCGTAGCGAATCATCGGCATGATCTCAGGCTTTGACTGCTTCACACCGCCTACAAACATGTCCCAGTTCTTTATGCTCACATCTATCGCATCCTTTGTTACGCTCAGACTCTTACCCCTGTTGCGGTCCTCAATTGTCGCCTCTGCACCGTACACTGTATCGCCAAACACTGACCTCAGCATCGCCTCGCCCTTATACAAACGCCCCCACACACGTATCCGATAGTCTTCGGTAATGTCTGAGCTACCCGCAAAAGTCCGTATCGATATTGTCTTCTTCGCCTTCAATGTCGTGTTAAGGAACGGGTCCTCGATACCGGGCGTACCAAAGCTGAAGACTGCACGAGTCGTTTGCAATGGTGCAGGGCCACTCATCTGGCTTATCCGCGGTGGCGCCATGTTCGATGTGTATCGCCCGGACAGGCTAACATACTCCTCGATCGCCGCGCCATCTATCACCGGTATCACCTGCTTGAGGTCTTCTCCCGGCCAGCCCGCATTCGGACTGAATATCTCTATATACTCGATCTCTGCAACTTCATCGCTCTCAAGCCGCTTCGCTGTGAAGTCGTATCTATCGCCCGCAGACTGCGTCCCCGTATGCTCGAAATCCGCTAACAGCGTCGGCTGCAAAAGGTTCCCTACCGCTCCTATCTCTTCTGCCATTTTCTATTTGCATCACCTCAGTTATCACTTTTAAGTCTATATATAAATACCCTATCACCTATATACAGTATATAGAGCATATAGTAAATATGGATGTGGAGTAAATACTTTAAATAGTATATTGCTTATTATTATACGATGAGGGATGAGGCGCGCGAGGAGCGAGGGCGATACGAAGCATATCACTCTGGATAGAAACTCATATTACAAACTATTAGAACTAAAAGGCCGATTAAAAGCCGCTACATGGGCAGAACTCGTGGATAAACTAGTAAGTATGACTGAAGAATACGAGCGAAGGCGCTATAAACCCGTGTATTGACTTTAATACACAGGCGGGTACTTCTTCGCGCTCGACTTTGACTTACTACTATTTCCAGCCTCGTTCACTTCCAGCTCTTTCGCTTTATCTAGCACTGACTTCTTCGCTGGTCCCAAAGTCTTCATACCTACACTGCCGTTACCCTTATTCTCGCTCGATATGGCATTACTCACTGGCTCGCCAAGCAGGTCTAACATGCCCGCCCGTGACGCCAGTAACAAGGTCTCGCCAAGCTTACCCTCCTGCTGCTCGCTCAGCCGGTCAAGTGCTAATGCCGCTATCAGCCTCGCACGCTGCGCAGGGTCCATCTTCGCTATCTTCGCCGCAAGATTGTTTAGTATACGCTGCCCCAACGGACGATAAACCATGACATCGAGCACATCGCTACTGAGCCCGCCTTCACTATCACTATCTCCGCTCTTCTTGGATAGCTGCATGAGCACTATCGGCAGTATGTTATCCGAGTTCGCGCCTACGCCTCCGCCGAGCATGCTCATGTATAATAACGATTGCGCATCCATGTTTTGTTATTAGGTGTGTATATATAAAAAGGTTTAGATTTAAATGCATCTTGTAGAATGCTTCTCCGTTAGAGAGGGAGAACATCAGACCCTTCTAAGCGTAACAGGTCTTACTACCCCGCCCGGATAGCATTCTATGATGCAGATATACTCGCCAGCTCTCGCCTTCTCGGGTATTTTTATCGCTTCGCGACGGCGTACGCATGTCCCTGCTCTAATACCCGGTACTTTTTCTGTAATTGGCGGGATGTATGTCGGTCCCTTAAAGGTCTTTCGTATCTCCGCATCTAACACTCCACCACCAACATTGCACACATCGAAGACGATGTAAACAGTTTCCCCTGGTTTTACGGTCGCAGGCTCTGCATGTGCATTCCTGATGTCACATTTTGGTAATGCCTCTTCTACTCTAAATCTTACTTCTTCCTTTTCTTCTGCCATCTTATCTTGCCTCCATATTAATTATTGCTGATGCGCATATAAAAAGATTTGCCTGAGGCATGACGGGGAGGTGTAGAACAGTGGAGTGGAAATTCGAGTGGTTGCCTCAACTGTTTGCCCCGCCATGCCTAATATTTTTATAGATTTATAGCAGAAGACACACCTCTTGACGGTGTGATGAATGCGCTCCTTCACATCACATTAAACTATTTAAATAGTAAGATAATATATAATATTACCCGGCCGTGCCGGGTAGCCGAGGGAGAGGGGGAGATGCGAGCGAAGTGCAACAACCGCGTGAAACCGCTTCAGAAGGCAGGTACCTATCTGAAGGGTAAGCCCAGCGAGAAGCTGGCGGGGGCGATAGATGAACTCGCCCGAACCATCGATGATTCCGGGCTGGAACCCTGGATGAAGATGGAAACTCACCTGCTTGTAGGTGAGTAGTTCATTCTCCAACACAACCATCCCCCACTGTACACAATCAAATGTGGAGATAAAACGAAGAAGCGGTATAGTATAAAGCTAGCAGTTGCAGATTACGAATTTGCTAAAAGTTTCGCAAGTGCACTAAGGAAAATAGGTTTGCATCCCCATACATGGAAAGAGAAAAATGTAAGGAAGGGGAGAGAAAACGAACAAAAACTGTGGCATACCGAAGCGAATAGTAAAACTTTCGTCCGTTTTTTCTTATCGTTAAAAGATGACTGGAATGAGTTTGAAAAGTTCGTTAGAAGCTGTCCGAAAGGAAAAGAAATGTTCTTGCGAGGGTTCTATGAAAGTGAGGGACACCATGGAGTGTATGTTTATCGGAATAGTAAAGGAATTCGACGCGTTAGAGAGCTGCATTTCACTAATACTAACCCTCACTTAGTTAAAATAACAATATCGTTTCTGCGCGAATTGGCATTCCATCCCTATACTTCTATCGAAAAGCGAAGACAGCTCGGCTGGAAAGATTGCATAACTATCCGTCTCCCACCAAGAGAGCACAGGAGATTCCTCGCTCTTATATCACCAGTTATCAAAAAATAAAAGAAAAGAGGGAAAAAATCCGGTTTTTAAGCCCGCTCAAGCCGCACGCCGGCTATACGCTCCGCCACGCGTTGCTAATACGCGTATAGCGCACTCTCGTGCCGCTGTTAGCCTTCTCTCCCGCTCAGCGTCGTCACATGCTACATATTTCTTACCAGGTGCGCCCGGCACGGGCATACCTATCGCAGCTTCCGACATACCTCGCGGGAGGCACTTGTCCGGCAGTGAGCAGTTCGCCCTCATGTTCGCCGCTGTCCACTTCGTCCTCGCTATGAGACCGGGACTGGACACGATGTTCTTCGCTCGCCTCGTGTACTTACCCATAGCGACACCGCCGCCAGGCTGTAGCATGCGGCTATTCACGACCGTCTTCTGTGTGAAGTCCGCCAGAGTCAAATATGTCATCTTTTGCCACTCACCTCCTTTTGTATTCTATATTTCAATTATAAATCGCTATTATATAAAAATAACCACTCACAAGGTGTGGATTGATAATTAATAGGCTAATAGAAGGGATAGTGGCGATACTAAAAGTTTATATAACATATTACTACAACCTTTATATAAGAGGGTGTATAGAAAATGGAAGAAAAGAGTGAAAGGGCGACTTTGAGCTCGAGTGTGAAGAAACAGAAGGTGGAGCTGGACATACACGCGGTTGGGATATTGAACGAAGTGCGTGACAGGATAAAGAGCGAAGGCAAGAGCGGGATAACATATTCAGACGCGATAAGGTGGCTTGCGGTGAAAGCGGGCGTGCGTGAGGGCACGATGTAGCGGCGCCAAACAAGAAGGTTTTTATAACATAACCACCAATGTAGAATTAATTGGATGGCGACGGACATCGAGCTGACTTTAGGCGAGCATACGGTAAAGTGGTCGAAGACGGGTTATGAAGACCTGATAGCGAAAATAAATGTAACTGATACGGGCGTCTCATGTGTCAGTGTTGATGTTCCGGGTGGTGCATGTGGCAGCAGTACGCCCCCGGGTGTGGTTATTTCAGACTTCACAGTGACGGGATACTTGAAGGAGATAATTAAGAATTTCGATAGTTGGGTAACGAGTAAGGGTGGAAAGGATAGCATTAAATATGCAGATGTTCTTGAGATAGGAGATGCGTACTTAGGGATTGTAGATATAGGATTTACGCCTACTTATGACAATGTATTGACTGCGGGAGATTATTATCTTGGGTTAGGGTAAAATGGCAAAAATTCAAATATACAGGGGGTATAATCAAATATAGGGAGCGGGAATAGGATGACACTCACTGATGCGGGTCGAGAATACATAGCGAAGAACATAGGTGTAGGGAATTGTTGGGTTTACAGCGGTTTATCATGGACTGCGGTGAGTGTAACTGGCGATAGGGTTGATAGAACTGGCGGAACTGGTAAAGCAGTAAAAGACATTATAGATCCTACAACAGACCATATAGAGATTGGCGGGTTAAGCATATCGAAGACAACATTAAGAGACAACAATGGCGGTAATGATGTTACAATATCCGATGTTACGGGCGAGATTTTGAAAAATGATGGTTATCCAGCGGGTGAAAACCAGTATTGTGTAGGTACGCCCACTCCTACTCCCACACCTACGCCTGTTCCCGGAAAGGTAAAACTATGCGTATTAACTGATCCCGAGTTTGCTGATATATACCTTGATGATGAAACTGAACCCAATCCTGACCTATCGCCATCGCGTAGGGTGCCACCGTATAAGTGTACAGAGGTTACAGCGGGACCAGCTCCGGGAGGAATAAAACACAAAGTTGTAGCGAAGAAGGAGGGTTATAAAGATGCGGTAGAGTATCCTGCTTGCATCATAGGTCAAGATACATATCTAACTCTTGGTTTAGAGCCGGAATCGGGTCCGGGCGTTGGAGTGCTCGAATTACGCGCATATAAAGCGGGGACAACTGAAGAAATAAATGCGAACTTCGATATAGAGGGGATAAGTGGCGAAGAGAAATACCTGACGCCACATACAATGAATATCAAAGCGGGAACTTACGACTGGATACGGTTCTATTGCACAGGCTTTGAGGATTATGAGGTCGAAAATGTGGTAGTAAAAGAGGGCGAAACGACGACAGTAAACGCATACATGAAGCCTAAGAAGCTGTGGAAAGAAGTTTACGTTGGACCACCAATAGCGAAAGTAGCGCTTGATGATTTTGAAATACCCAGTCGGTTATACTGGAATAACACATACGATTTCAGTGTCACTTTGAGATGCTTCGAGGCGGGCTGGTATTATGCGAACATGGATCTACGAGAGCCGGGGAAGTTCCTCGAAACAGGTGATCCAGCCGACTTGGGGGCGACAAAATGGACAATACCACTTCCTGAAAAAGAGATAGGATTCTGGGACATCGGGAAAAAAGTTATGCTAGAAACGAGGAGAATAGTACCGGGAGCGGATGTGCTACCAGCGGGCACATATATAGTTGTTGCAGTAGCATATACGGGAAGGAGAGGAGTGTGATAAGAGATGGGCGAGAAAGTGCTTGAAGTTGTGATAGGACGAGTGGATGTGGGTGGTGGTGGACCGGTAACAACACCCACGCCGGGACCTACACTCCCAATAATAGAAGCATTTATAGAGGAGCATCGCAAGCTAAAAGAGATCATAGATCGATACGGGGCACGAGGAGTATGTGTTACTCGCAGCGCACTGGAGAAAGAAAGCGGGATATCGGGAGAGCAACTTGATCGCCATATTCGCGTCTTTACCGGCTCTGATGCTGCGACACACATAACGGAAGAAGGCGAAGAGGTTTTGTGCGGAAAACGGGCAATAGAGGAGTTAAAACGCAAGTTGGAGGTGGAGTTGTAATGGCAGGAGAGATAGATGACTTTATAATGCGACATGAGATGATCAAGTCAATAATTGATAGCTTGGGGTTTAAAGGCATGTGTGCGACTTTGGAAGCGATAAAGGAACATATAGACATTAGCGATGAAGAGATGCGACTCCACAAAGCGCTTTTTGAGATAGACGGCTATTCTGCTGAGGTAAGTCCGAATGTTCTGTGCGGCAGAGAGAGCATACGCGTGTTGGAACGTCGACTAACACAGGCTCTGGAGTAGGGTTCATCTTTTCCTTCTCTTTTTCCTTTTCCCCGCTTGTTCCGTGAACTACCCACCTACAAGTAGGTGGGCTTCCATCTTCATCCAAGGTTCCAGCCCGGAATCATCGATGGTTCGGGCGAGTTCATCTATCGCCCCCGCCAGCTTCCGACTCCGCTTCAGAGCCGCTCTGGTCTTGTGCTTCAGATAGGTACTTGCCTTCTGAACCACTCTCACACAGGAGTTGAATTCCCGGTCGTATTGCATACCGCAGTTCGTGCACACCACGCGCCTGCCTTTCGCCTTTAATTTACCGCCACATTTGTGACATTCGCTTGAGGTGCCCCATTCGTTGAACCGTATACCGATTATACCCCGCTCCTTTAACTTCTCTATTATGGTGTCCGCCAGCCTGCTGTAGCTCCAGTGCTGTAATATCTTCCTGCCTCGTTTATCGCCGTCGCCGCGATACTTGTGGTATCGTATCTGTTGCGGGTCGCCAATGACCACTATCTCATTCTCCGTCCCTGCGGCAAACTCTTTCGCGAGCTTACGGTCGTAATCTTCCGCCACATGCCTTCGCTTGTGCCTCAGCTTCTTCAATACGTTCCACTTCCTCAATCTTTGCAGGTGCGCTATGCGGTCATCCAACTCCCGGATCCTCAACCACTTATCGTCGTATCGCAGCAGAGAGAAGTTTCGCGGGTGCTTCGGTAGCTTCACGGAAGCTATCGCACGTCTAACACCCAAGTCCACTCCTCTTACTGCGTGAACTGGTTGAGCGCGAACAAAATATTTACAGAGCAGATGCACGAAATACTTCTTACCGCGTTTGATTAGTTCAAACCCGCGCAGTTCCGCCGCACGCGCGAGCATTTCAAGATGCCATTTTGAGGGGTTGAGCAGTATTGTCAGCTTCTCACCCCTTTTTAAGGTTGAGATACGTATGACCAGTGGTGAGATTTTCAGATTTGATACCTCAATCGTGCCGGTTCGCGTGTCAAATCGCGTGGGTATCTTCTTCAAACTGCTCTTAGGTGATGTGCACGGCTCCGCCGGCTCACGCTTCAATAACTTCTTATACCACTTCGTGCCGGGTTTCGCGCGGCTCAGTTCACGCTCCCAGTCCTTATGCGCCTCACGATACTGCGCCCACATCCATAGCGCCTTGTCTCGCGCCTGCTGTACGAACGCGGCACTCAACCCCGTGATGTGCTGTATCTCGCGCTCGTAAGGCGAGCAGTCCCGCTGAGTTTTCAGCCCCAGTTCGGATATGCGCTCGCACCACACCCGGACGGCGTAAGTCAGCCGCGCGGTGAGCCTGTCGAGATAGCTGAGCTTCTTGCCAGTGGTGGCGTAGTGCACCGGAATTTTGAGTGCGCGCAGGAGCTCGAAGAGTATCTTCTCCCCCGCTTCTTCCATCACCTGCACGGTTGGCTCGCCCACGACACCTGAGCAGCAATATTTTCCTCTCATGGCGACGTATATTTAATATATATTTTAGTATTTAAATATTTAATGTTGGGTATGGAGCACGAATTGACCTCTCATGGCGACTCCTCCATACCCAACCACGCTATTAAAGTATCATGCTCGATGACTGAGGCGCATTCATCACACCGTCAAGAGGTGTGTCTTCTGCGCTTTAAATCTATAAATATTAAAATTGGTATGGCGGTTGCGAATTTAAGCATCTACACACACCCTGCCATACCATAATTTCATCAGGGACAAGTTGTTTTTAACGATTCTAATCAGTCAAGAACCGTTATCGAAGCGCCTTTGGGTTCAGACTCGAATGTGACGGTTTTTGTTACTGCTCCTTTCTTCAGATACGCTTTTACTATGAAGTTACGGCAATATAACCCGTGTGCGGGCATTGAAGGTTCAGTGCCATAGCATGAAGCACCCGTTGATATGGCAGCCTCGCATGAGATACCCGAATCCGACACGGAGATAACCATTTCTAATGTTTCATGCCCGCTAGCAACGGCTTTTATATAATGCCTGCCGTATGGGATGAGCTCGCCCGTCGCTATCTCCTTATATGTGGCGCCGGCAATATCATAAGGCTTGTAATAGAATGTTGCACTGATATAAGAACCGTCGGTGCCTGAATATGCCGATAAGTATATATATGCAGCCTTACACACTTTCACAACCGTTGTTTCGTTTGCTTTCACATCCACAGAGAACGCACATGATGGTGAGAAGCAACGGTCAAGTATATCCACATAGCAATGATTGAATTCGCCTTCCTTACCTACTACCTCTACCGTATGTGGACCTGCGGGCACTGTCGCTGTTACTGCCGAGCCACCACCTTTATCAACACCGTCAATAAGGAAAGTTTCAACATCACACGGCTTCTTAAACACGATTGACTCGAAAGTCATTATGGTTAGTTTGCCCTCAGGTGGCGGCGTTGTCACTACTTTAGCGGTGATTTTATGCGTTGCTGTCCCACAATTTGGCGGAGTTGCATTGTTACACGCTTCCAGGCGAATACCCCATACTCCAACCTTGTCAAAAGTATGAGTTATCGTCTTACCTGTCTTTTCGGTTTCAATACCGTCAGGGTCACTAATCGTCCATGTCCACGAAGTGACTTTATATGGGTCTTCGGTAGACGCCATGCCGATTAGGGTTGCCGACTCGCCGACGTTGACGGTGTTGGGAGCGATAATCCTTACATTTTTCACCGCTGGTGGCGCACCTGGACATACGGGGAAAGTATCTCTACCGGTATCCGAACCAGCATAATAAGCATAGATCATGTCAGCATCGTTACTTGTCACTTCACCATCGTCATCAACATCCGCCCGCTCCTTGAATTCCGACTCCGATAATCCTCCTACTTTATCTTTAACGGCACCCCAGCCGAGTTCTACATAATCCATAACGAGTTTTGCATCCTCGTCTGTAACATAATTATCGGGGTCGTTGTTAACATTACCGTAGTTACCGCAGGGCGATTTTCTGTATTCGTACGCTTTTGAGACAGTAATTGTCCTGTGCACATCGATTGTTCCCGCACAGATTTTGAGATGTACCTCGTAACTGCCGGCTTCTGTGAATGTGTGTGTAACCACCCGTCCAGTCTTTTTGACATCGTGCGGGAACACCCATTCCCAATCAGTTATTTCTGAATCGTCACAGCCTTTTGCATGACCTTCAAAAGTCGCTTCTACACCTACTCGCACGCTTTCACGTGCTCCTGAATAATAATTGAACCATGCTCCCGTTGCCGGACATGGCTTTCTCCACTTGGGGTCCCATATCCTTGTCTTTTTAAGTCTTGCTGAGTTCTCAGCATTAACATATTCATCTTTTATCTTGTTATTGGTAGCATCCCAAACATGTTTATTTTTATCATAGACGAATAGAACGGCATAACCTTCCTTCAGCTCTTCTATGCCAATATTTGTTGTACCTTTAAAAACAGCAGCTATCAAGCGAGGAGTTTTGTGTTTTAAGTCCCATTGTCTCTCGCTGTCGGACTTCAATGTAATATTTGTGCCGACAGGAAGCATATTAGCAAGCCATGCATTCGCTCGAGCATAAAACACGCTATCAACATACCAGAGTTCCTCGGATATACATTCCTCGCCGGGTGTTACTAACCGCCTGACAAGCCACGGCTCCTTCTTCTTCGTGCATATATAAACATAGTCTGGTCCTTCTGGACTGTTTATACCTACAATGCGTACGCAATATGGCGTACCAGCATGCCGAATATGTATAGTATCGGCATCTTTGTGCTTAAGCACAGTTGCTGTTATCACTTCATTTAATTCTGGCACATAAACATCTGGTGGCCATCCTCCCGGCGGCTCTAGTGGTGCTATACAGCCTGCGCTTCGAACAGCAAAGGTATATTCATTACGATATACTGACCATGCTGTACGCACTTGATTACGCATGAATTCGTTTGGTTCACCTATCGAAACGCCATACAATGTTGCATACAAGTTTATTGCCTCATTACGCTTGGTAGGATCAACAGCGTCAGCAATGTTCTTAAGTCTTTCTAACTCTTCAAGCATGGCTATATAATCACGCTGAACTGTGGGGTCACAGGGGTTGTCTCGTATTTGGAATCCCAATGTCTTTAGCTTATCCTCTACAATCGCAAACTGCTCGCCAAAAGTTTTCTCGATAACTCCTGCTTTACGCCCCACATAAACATTCATCACTAAATTGTCTAAAATATACCAAGTGCCACAGAACGCAGCAAAGCCTAATGCACCTGCAAGTATTGGATGTTTCTTAATCTTAGCAAGGAGCCCTTTTTCTAGTTGCTTGCCAGTCTTTATTGCACCTGTAGCAAATCCTCTTGCTATGTCTATTTGAGCACTTAAAGCGGTCTTTGCTAGTTCATTCGCTATCTCCTCACTAGCTCCTGTGGCGATAGCGCGTTCGTATATATCGTCATACATAGCTTTTCCGTATAGCCAGAACAATCTATTCAATTCAGCAGTCTCTTCTATTGAGTCCAGTCCCAACGCATTGAAAACTTCTTCACCGCGTTTATCGCCAAGAACTTTTTTAAACTCCTCACGCAAGTTCTTGAACCAGTTCCTTCTTTCCGTTGCCTCCTCTGGAGTGAGTGGTTTAATATGCTTAGCAATTTCATCTGGATCATCAAAATGCTCAAACTTTTTCATCAAAGCGTTAGAGTATCCCTTTTTAAAGAATTCGGGGTCTTTTAGTATCACATATCTAAATAATTCGCTTGGGTCCGCATATCTACCCTCTTTGTCTAGTTTCCTAGCAATCTTATCTATCGTGCCAGCATCTAACAGCTTTTTCAACTCATCAGTAGTTAACACATCAGAAATGTCTTTCGGTGCTTTACGCCAAGGCATCCTGTTCTTTATACCTGCCCATATACTTCTCCAGAAGTCGTGTCCAAACCCAGAACCGGCAGCAGACTTGTTTGTTAGCTCTTTCCAAAAACCTAGCAGGCTGTTTCTATGCTTTAAAAGTACTTCAAAAGTTTTTTTATCCGCAGGTAGTCCAGCTAGGTACTCAAAATACCCTAAAACTTCTTTATTCTTACCGGCAGCGAGTAGTTCGTTTATTTGCTTAACATCTTCAGGTTTCATGGCAGCTATTGCCATGAAAGTCTTTTTATATCCTTTTTTCGTTGTATCTAGCGTGAAACCCGCGTCGTATAACGCTTTTGTAAATTCAAACAAGTCTAATGTTTCACCATCTATTATTAGTTTTCCATCTTCTGCCAACCCTACTATCTGGTTTAGCTTGCACCAATGGCCTGGGCTACAAACGGCATCTGCCGCCTTTATGAACACTGTTATATTTTTTGTTCTATCACCATACCGCAATGTGTAGATATACGCGGGATATGCCTCGTCTAATAGTCTTGCGTACGCATCAGGCCAATCGTGAAGCCTCTCTAAAGCATTACGATATGCTGAATACGCCCCTGTCCCCTCATACATAGCTTCGAGTCGTTCAAGATCAAAATACGCTAGTGCATCGTCGATCTCTTCTGCGAAATCTTCAACATTTCGTGCTGTTACCGTGCCTATATTCCATACATCATCAAGCATACCAGCGGCAACATCTAAATCACCATTTCTTAAATAAGATATATACTCGTCTTTCAAATCGTCAGATGCCACGCGCCAAAAATACCAGAATTTTTCTTCACTGAACGCATCACGAACGATTTGCTTGATCTCCTCGTCAGCATAAGCGGCAATTTCACTAAACATCAGCCCAGTCTCCGAAAAGTCACCAACACGGTGTGCTCTATTAAAAGCCGTTATTATTAATCCATATTCGTCTACGGTAGGCTCAGCTATATTGCCAGCTATATCCTTACCATATTTAACCTTTTGGTATGCATCGAAAAAAGTACCATACGCTTCTGCTCTCTTCGCAAGCTCGAATGCGCCATCCCAATTGTTATACAACACATTTGCTAATCTTTTTGCGTTTCCATACCGTATATCGGCATAACCAATTTCAGCAAGCACTGACCTTGCAGTATCCTTTATGGCTTTTTCCAGATCAGCAATCTCTTTCGCCTGCTTAGGATCAATATTCTTAATCTGCTTCTCAAGCTCATCCAGCCACCGATTGAACTTATTTATCGCTTCCCAATCTTCAATTGCAGGATTTCTAAGGATGGCTTCTCCCAATTCTTTAGCTCTTTCTATGTCACCATCAGCAATCGCTTTCGCCCATAAATCCAATTTCGCTTCGTCGCCATACACCAGTATTCTATAAGCCTCTGTTGGATTTGCCTCTATGAATTCTCTAACCGCAGCAACATCATCACCGTGCTTAACGCCCTTCCTTATGATTTTGCCCAGATATTTCGTTATCTTACCGCCCGGTACCATCGGTAATACTGAACACACCACAACTATCGGGAACATAGCGAGCTCGAACGCATCGGGATGGTACTCTGCACCGTATATGTCCTTACCCCTGATAACCCCAGAAATCACATCTGCACAATATATCGGGTCCAGCATCTCTGCCCAGAATCGGCGGCACTCGTCTGAATCCTTTGGTATGCCCATGAGCTCACAAGCTTCACCAAAGACTCCATAACGAGAGTAAAGATATATGTCTTTCGTACCCTCAAACTTGCCGCACCAGACAGGACCGGTAGGTAAAAATCCTTTTGCTATATTCGGTCCTATACCATAGGTTTCTCCTTCTACTAGCCCATCATCTTTTGTAAATACTACCTCACCATCCGGGTATTTATCCGGCTTTTTTTCGTGTATATCCGTCCCCGGCGCTGGTATAAAACATCGTGACCACGCATATGCACGCCTGCATAGCACTGTATCCCCTTCTTTAAACCCTTTCGTGTGTACAATAAACTTATCCTCCTCCGTGATTGGTCTAAGCGTGAACTCGAACTCATAAGTGCCTTCTCCTTCGCCATTCCCGCCCTGACGCCGCGTTGTCTTGACTTCTGTCCAATCCTCATGCATATCACTATTCAAATACCCCGGCTTGCCCGCTATGAATCCGTATCTACAAGCCGCTCCGGGCAGTGATGGCAACCCTATGCTAAGGACGCCTTCATCATCGGTCTTGAGAAGGTTACCATAGCCTTTCCAGCTCTCGGTAGTGCATACCCCTTTATGTACCGTTATGTCAGAGCAGGGTACTTCCTGCCATGTGCCTTCAAAAATCTCTTTCGTAACGCTTACATACGCATGTTCTATACCATTCCCTTCCTCGTCCTTTACTGTTGTCCTTATTTCGTATGGCGATTGCGCTTGCGTTTCAAAATCAAACTCATCATCAGACGGGCAGCCCTGTATAATCTGTCCGTCTTTGATATGGAAGCTATAATCTTTACCATAATCCATATCAACATTGCAATCCAAAAGGAACTGTTCGGATTCATCTGTACCCAATGTTATAGAACTAGTTTCGATACCTATTGTATTCTCGGTACTGCAGCCTTTACCCTCGCGCAGCCACAGACAGCGCTTATCCGAAGCACCACCCATGTTCTTTATTATTATCTTGAACAGTGGGCGTTTGCAATCGCCTAAGTCTATTGTACCACCTTCCGTAACGCCCCAAAAGGTTATACCATTGTCCGTGCTATAATACACTTCTTTAATCTCAAGCTTGGGTGGGGGTGTTGTCACAGTTATCGTAAAAGTGCATTCAGACTCTTTATAATCAGCATCACCCTTAAACTTCGCCTTAATCGTTGCCGTCTCCTCTACACTGCATGTATATGTGATAGAACACTTACCTTCGGGATTCGTAGCACACGAACCTATGCTGACTTCTGTGCTATCCACTAACTTATAGAACTCTATCCACCTGCCATCAAGCGGTCTTTTCGGTGATATTGCATCTGTCAAAAGCACTTCTAAATCTACCGTATCGCCAACAGTGGCAGTCTTATGTGGATCTATGCATGTCAGTTCTGTATACGCCTTTGGTAGCTGAACCCTAAGATGAATAGCATCCGTCGTGTCGTGAGTATAACATGTCCCACCCTCGTATGAACCACAATGTAATACTGCATCTTTGTCTGATGAGGGCATACTGAAAGTGCAATCCGGCATACGCACCCACGATTTACCTGCATCTATATCTTTCGTCTTCGGACCACAACGATAATAGTTGCCCCATACAACACCGTAGCAGGCTGTGCCTGATACATTATTTGTGTTCCTCACCCACGCTCTTGCGGTCAGCGTAGCACCAGCTGGCGCTCTAAGTGTAGAGCCAGGCTTATACACATGGCCGTTGTACCATATATACGCATAATTAAATTTGTATTCTGGTAGTGGCTTACCTATTTCGATAGTCCACGAATATTTCGTTTCCTTGAGCTCGCCTTGTCTATCAGGATCACCTAACCACAGCTCCACTTTTGCCGTGCCTGATTTGCTCGGTGTGCATCCGATTGCTGGTAATTTCTTTGTCTGGTCTTTGCACGGTACTGTATCGAACCGTCTGCAAACTTCTGTCGAGTCTATCAGTAGCCGGACTGTTACACTTATTTGGCTAACCTTTGTGTATGTGCACCGGACTTTTGCATGTAGCCAAAAAGTTTCGCCAGCGGTAACTGTGATCGTACTTCCTAAGTTATATCGCTTGCCCCCGTAATAGATATATGGGTCCTCATCGAATTTTACCGTTCCAGGCATCTCTCACCATCCATGAAGTTTTGGCGTGTTCTCAAATTTATATTCACCTTCCCTCATTATAAAGAATTCAGTCTCATCAATCTTATCCTTCAGTGGCTCAAGCTTCTTCCGTAGCCAGTAATACCGCTTCTCCGCATTCCTTAACTTGCTTTTCCATTCCCACGGCCACTCCTTTTCTATTAATCCTATCACATGGTTCCACACCTCTGAATTGAAGACATTGAGATAAATGCCCTCCATCCTTGAATCGACATACCCGCGTGTGCTCTCAGCTGGCCATCCCTGCTTGAAATAGTGCCCCACAACCGCGTCTTTATCAATCAGGCAGGGATGTCCCAAACGCCACAGCCGTATCCCATATTCCTCCTCCCAACCCAGTCCACGATGAGTCCACAAAAAACCACCATAACTGTCCAAGTGTTTAAAAGTCGCTGGAGTCATTGCGAATGCGCACCCGCAGGTTGTGGGCACGGGAAAGATAGTTTCGTCTTTCGGTGAGGGCAGCCATACCCACTCGAACGGGTGTTTAACGAACTTGAACGCTACTCCGTGCCCAAAACCGCCACTCGGCTCGCACGAAGGGAATTGCACCACCTGTATAGCGGGTCCCACTGCCGCTTCGGGATGGCTCCACAGCGTGTCCATCCATCTCTCTATCGCTTCTGGTGTGAAACATGTATGACAGTCGAGAAAAATCAATGCTTTCGAGTAATGTGCCGCGTTACGCGCTCCCACATTACGCGCTTGACCGCAGCTTTCTATGCTGCCTATCACTTTCACCGGGAAGTTCGCCAGTTCCCTAACCCACATCATGTCAACTCCCGGCTCACCAACGACAAATATGAGCTCTTTTTCAGCTGGCACTTGTGAAATCTGCTGCAACATCTTCTCGATAAACTCCCTATCCTCTTTGTATTCTTGCACAATGAAGGAGATCATAAGCGTGCACTATTTATTTTAATGCATGTGGTAAAAATAAATATTGTTCCATTCGAAATCAGGTGTCCACCCATCAAATGTAAAATGCCTGCTAATGACTCGTGCACCACGCTTGAGATTCTCCTCCAGTAAAGGTTTTATTATCTGATTCACACTTTGGAGAAGATAGAGATAGACGCAATCTGCTTTGGCTATATCCTGAGCCACATTCATAAAACTCTCTTCTTTAATTGTTACAGGTAACCCCTTCGTGTTCTCTCTCGCCTGTTCTGCACGCTCATGGTTGAGTTCATAGCCTATGCATTTCGCACCGAACTCAGTTGCTGCTATTTTTAAATTCCTGCCATCACCGCAACCCAGCTCTACGAAAATCTCGCCCGGCTTCAGGTTTACCTTTTGCAATGCTGTTCTTATTTCATCTTCAGGTGTTGGAACATATACAACACACTCGTTATCTTGGCACTCACCAGACCATGTGACATGGTAATGGCAGTGAGTGATGCCCGCCGGGAATTTCAATGTGATTGTTATTGGTACACCGTTCAAATCGCCTCTATACACAAGTTTTGTTGGATATTTTTCAAACGCAAACAGATCAAAAGGTGCATGTAGCTTATCTCGTAATAGCCACTCGAACTCAGCGGTATAGTTATTATCAGTCTTCGTGATGTGGTCTGTGATAATCTCCTCGCTGCGGGTTGCGCTGTCGTAATATCTAAGTGTTGTGCCTTCAGCAGTCACTGTGATAGTGCGTGCTGTGCCAGTTCTCGCAGATTCTCCTTTTCGCTCTTCCACTCCCTCGCGCATCTCGCGTAAGATGCGCGAAATGAGATTCTCCTCCATCTTTCTGCGGACTAATAACGGGATTTAATCACAAAAGCTTCCTCACCAAGAGTAGCGTTCGGCGTTCCTTGGTAGGTGGCTGAGTTCGCATTATGACGCATCCATGCAGCCATAACCTCAGCGAAGTTATCGTATCTTCTATTTTCATATTCCGTTGCATATTCACGGCACAGTGCTTGGAACGCTTCCCATGCCTGGTGGATTGTATAGCCCTCTAATAGCGAAAGTAAAGGCACTGATAGTGTCCTGACAAAATCAGATAGATATGCATGTTTTTCTGATGACTGTGGAAGGAATACGAGATTGCGGAACCCGAAATACGCCTTTGCACCACGCGATGCCGCGGTTAATGCTAACCAGTTACCACTCTCACACGCTATCGCTATGAATATCGAACCACTAACATAGTCTATGTTATCATCATCGAATATCGCCCTACCGTCGCTGCCTATTAATGCCCGCTCTTTGCCGTGTCCACTAAACAGTATCAGCTCATACTTCTTGTCCTTCGGAAGGTTTTTCCGCCTCGCATCCCCACCCTCTAAAGAATCTACCTCAAAAGCTTCCGCCTCTAATGCTTCTATACAGACATGGGCGAGTATGGACGCCGCTTCCAATACTTTACTGCCTTCGTATGGCGTTATCACCAATGCACGCATTTTTGTTTCTACGCTTCAATCCCCACTTCTGCAAGTTTTACTTTCACGCTCTCTATCCTTATCCTCCTACCCTCCTCCGTCACCGGCGTGAATCTGCCTTCATCATCAAGTATCTTCGCCTGCACGGGCTGGTAAATCTGTCCAAACATCAGTAACTGGTAGCGTCTGCCGGCAGGCACAACAACCCTAAACTCACCGTTCATGTCCGTGCTCGTCTCCGCTACCACATTATTGCCCGCCTCATCCATTATCTTTATCGGCGCCGCAAAAATCGGCTCGCCAGTCTCAGAATCTATTGCTATTCCTTCTATTACCGCCTTCTTCTCTTCCCCCATTTTTCCTACAATAAGCATTATGTAAAAAATAAAATAAAAACTTTTCTCGTCAATACCGTTTCCACTTAGTTTTATACTTGCGCGCATCCAAGCGTACCATTAAAAGCCACTCCACTTTTTTCACCTTGTGTTTTTCACGCCACTCTCTCAGTTTTTTCAAGAATCCCCGTGTGCTATTCGTTTTCACTTGCACAAAATCTATCTCACTACCGTCCGGCGAAATCGCAAGAAAATCGAACATATTAAAAATATCTTGTGTGCCGTATTTCGACACTTTCTGTGGCTTGTATACTAACCAGCCCCGGTGCTCATATTCCTGCACTGCTTCTCGTTCGTGCAGGCTACCTTTCCTGCTCATTGTATTTTTTCACGATAAAATTCAAAACCGCTCCCGCAATCTTGTCCATTATTGAATCGGGCTGATTATCGCTCTCTACAATAGCAACAAAAAGTTTTCCGTCGTGCTTTTTTAGGATGAGCTCCCGTATCGTGGTGTTACCTCTAACTTTGAAGATTAGGCTGAATGGGAAGTTGACTTTTGTGCTTTTTTCTTCCCTTACCATTTTTCCTTTCCCACCTCCATTTCGCAGCCTCACTCAGCACAGGTAAAAGAACACTTCCCGGGATTATGATGCTCGAACCTTTACGCTTGCCTCGCGCTTCGAGCACTGATCGCAACACATTTTCACCGCAAATGCGCGCGAGTGCTTTGAATGACGCTGTGATAGTCGCTTTCTCACGCTTTGTTTTCATCTCCTTCTCCTCCTATGAACGCAAAAGGGTGATGATATGGATATAACAGCTCATCACCCTCTCCGCATTTCCCTTTCGTTACGGCAAGCCCCGTATTACAGGACCCGCACTTTGGACAGTCTTTGCACATCTTCTCTATCTCTTCTTTTTTATATCGCTTTTTCTTTAACGGACAATAAAATTTTACCATTTTCTAACACTCTCCCGAATTCTCCTCCTTCTCATAAAAGTGAACGGGCTTGTGCATTCTCGATGCCTGCCCATGAATGTGAATTTACCGTTACATCCCCGGCGCCTACCCAAGAACTGGAATTTATGTGCTTTCCCTTCGGTCATTTTCCTTTACCGCTTCCTTTACACCCACAACTATCTTATCCCATTCGTCCCAATACAGAAACATTGTATCAATCTTGTTCCCTCTATTTGTCATTATCTCTACACCATCGTTTGATATGGTTACTGATATGGTTGCATCTTTGGCACTCTCAAATGCTATCTGCTTCATCGCCTCTTTCTCCTTCATCTAATATTGCTCTCAAATCACGCTCCCTTATCGCCCTCAAGAGAGCGGGCAGTTGCTTCCACTTCAAGCTCAGTAGCATAGCCAGAATTATTAGTCCCAAGCCATACCATTCATGTCCGGCGAGTTCGATGTCGAATCCGCCAAACCGCACGAAGTGCTCGACTATCAAAAAGAAACCGGAAACGAGCAGCACGCCACTGGTAAGCCACCGGTAATACTTCAAACACCCCTTTGAAAGGTCACTTCTTCCAGTCATTCTTCCACCTCCAGATACAATATATTTTTTTTTATCTCCCATGATTTTATTTCGGGATGATTTTTAACGAGCTCGAACAGAGCCTCAATCTCTTCGCGCGAAAGGACTCGATCCGCTCCACCCGCTGGAGGCTCACGACGATAAGCCTCTTCAACTTCATCAGCATCGAGAGCTCTGTCAAACATAATAACCTCACCGTCGAATGGATGGTCACTAACTCCGATTGCATCACTTGAAAATACGATGTGATGCCACTCTCCATCCGTTGGAACTTCGATATATGTATCTTCTCCATCAAAGGAAAGACCTCGGATCTGGATACAGAGATTATCCTCCGTTCCCCTATTTAGCCTCTGATCTTCTTCGCTCATTTTTTTCTTTTTCTCTCACCTCCTTGTTTTTTAAGTTGTTTCAATAGCTCTTTGTATTCCTCTTCAGTTATTATCTCGTTCTGATAGAAAAACTCAACCATTTCCTTGAATTTTTCCTCGAATGGCTCTATCTCTTCCCTTTCAACAGTTTCAGCAATCCCTATCAATGTTATCACCTCCTCATGCACGAATACGCTCCTCTATATCATCACACAACCCTCTAAACGGACACCTCTCGCACGAACACTGAAGTTTGCATGTTCTACTTACGAACATAACTTTACCGTCAGCATTGAGTTTTACACTGAAACGCACGGTCACACTCGGTTCTCTCAGTTGCTCCTCACGCAGAAAATAGAACCGCTTTTCTTCCTGTATTCCATTCATCGCCACATTCTCTAATAGCTCAGCAAGCTGTTCTTTTCTCACTTTTCATCACCCTATTGCTCGAAAGAATAGCACTTGAAAGTTTTACCATCAAACTCCCCATAGTGCTCTTTTCTCGCACATCTCCCTGAACAAAGCATGAACTTGGTTTTGAATTTGTCGCTCACTACTACATCGTTTCCATCTTCTCTTTCCTCCATAACCACTAAGTCGCCATCGTCATCGACTGAAACATAAAAAATTTTGTTTCCTCTCGTATTTACCTCTTTACTCATCCCTCTCCATCTCCTCAATAATTCTTCTCTCAAGTTTTCGCGCTACTTGCGAGTCCATCTCCCGCGCCAGCTTTTCACCAAACGCTACACCTTTCAAAAATACCTCGAAATCATCTACCCACCTCCTGAATTTTAAAATTCGGAATGGGTGTGGCATTTCCCCGAACTCATTTTCAAAAAAAGTAAGTATTGCTGCGGTTCTGAGAACATCGTATACTACTTCTGTCGGTATATCCTCTTTTTTCTCTTCCTCACTCATTTCTTTTTCACCTCCTCTTCTGCATCATGGAGCATTAACCTTAAATCATGAATATGATCTCGCACCCATCTTCTATATTCTTCCTCGCTTGTTACTTTACTTCCTTGTATCTGTGCACGTGCACAGAAATTACTAACGTGCCACTTCCCACACGCGAAACAAAAACACCACTCACTCATTTCTCTTCTCCTCATCTAATTTATACTCATTTTTCTGCACCTTCTCTAAACCAATCAAGATGAGATTTTGTTGCCCTTTATACATTCTACCTTTGTATCTACCGACTCCTTTAACATCCATATCAAATTCTACTCTCTGTATCACTCTCTCTTCCAAGAGTTTTAGAGCTTCCTTTAGCCCACTAATTTTTATAATTTCTTCTTCCTTCATTTTCCTTTTCCTCACCCCAAACACTCTTAAAAGCTTCTAATTTCTCAAGCTCTTTTCTAATGGCTCTCATCCTCGATCCTTCTTTTGCCTTCAACTCTTTCAACTCATCAACGCTCATGAAAAAGACTGCAAGAGGCAGGTCATAGTAATCTGCGATTATCTTTAGCTTCTCAAGTTCGATTTCTATTTTATTCCTTCTTTTGCCACTGGTCGAAATTTCATTCTTGATATGTTCCCTTGCATACTCTACTCCTGCCTTGAATCCCAAAAAGCACAAATTCTTTATCATAACACCGTGCGGGACGAATTCTCTTGAATGATACCACTGCTCAAATGCTTCCCTCATCTTCTTCTCTTCCATTGTTTTCTCCTTATTCATTTTACCCTCACCTCCCTTTTCTTCCACCAAATCAACGCTTGAGCAAGCGCATCGGCAAGTTTCCCGTTCCCAAATTCACATAGAGTTTCAATTTCATCAAAGAACATACACTCATAATCCACTTTGTAGCTATTGCTAAGTTTATATACAACGAGATAAAAGCTTCGGTCTTTACCCACTCTTATGCAATCAGGCAACTTCTCCATTAGCTCCACGGCTGTATAGGCTGGTATTTTCTCTTTTACTTCTCTACCGGTACCGCTGTAATCAAAATCATCTTCATGCTCCATTGCAAGATCAACTGACCCATCATCCCATACTCGCCAGTAAAAGAGACTGGGAGAGTTCACACCAACCTCTGTTAGCCTCTTCGCAAGCTCCAAAGAAACGACAATGTCTTCTTTTCTCATGTTTCTTCCTCGACTTTGATCTCCTTTAAGAAAGATTCTCCATCATCTTGCACTCTTCGCATATGTCTCCTTGCTCTACTTCTTTCCCGCATAATGTGCAGATATTTGCCTCTTCGCATTCCAGAATTCTGTAATAGTGCATATACGAACCTTCAGTTGCGCTATCAGGCATTGAGTAGGGAACGAAAATTACACTACGCTGCCACATGTTCACATTTACAACTTTGCACCTAAGATTCGACCAAAGTATCTCATCGCCTTCTCGCAAGTCATCTATTGTTACTACCTCAATCTTGGCTCGCTTCACTATCTTCATTTCGATCCATCGCTTTTTTTAATCCTATTCAAATTCTTTTTGATCTTCACTTCTGTGAATTTTTCCAGCTCAGAGATTAGTTCTTTGAGTTTCGCCGGAGAAGGTTCCGGTAGATTATGACCTTTGCTATCAGCTCCTATGCTAACGAACTCTGGACCTATAGCCTTCAAAAGATACACAAAGTCTCCTAAATCGAAATCCATTATTGGCTCTATACTGACCATTTTTCTGAAACCATAGCCTACCGCTAATGTGAAATCCGCCCATCTCTTAGTAGGCTCAGGCGCTTTTGTTACTTTATAATCTCTGTTTGTTTCTATAGTCACGCCGAGTACAGAGTTCAGACCAAAGTAATCAACGAATTCAAGGAATCTTATGGGGTTTTTCGTCTGAAACAAGTATGTGTTGTCAGGGAACTTTCTAGTATATTCGAGAACTTCCGTTATCCAAATATCTGGCACTTCTTTCGACCACATATCAGTTGAACTTCCCACGAAAATGAAATTACCACTACCGAGTTTTGTCCGCAACTCTTTCTCTTCAAGTCTCAGTTTTTCCCACTTTAAATCGCTTCATGTAGCAATATACACACTGATGTGGGCATTCCCCTCTTATAGGGTTCCATGTATGGGTTACAAACGGATACATATTGCCCGATTGTTTATTCAAACCCATCTTCTCTCACCTTCTGCTCATTTCCTTCTCCACCATCCGCCAATATCTCCTCGTATTGCTTACGCAACCTCTCCTTCTCTTCGTCCAATTCCTTTATCTTTGCCTCGATTCTTTTTATATCCCAGTATAACTTTCCTTTGCGCAGTTCTTTGGAATGCTCTCGCAAAAAATTTATCATATCCTTGACTTTCTCGCCGCCTGGCAGATATAACATACCCTTGCGCCAAATCTCTAATGTCTTAGCAATATCCTCTGGTTTATCCGTCTCAAAGAATAGTTCCGTATCAGCAATCGCCGATACCTCTCTGATAAATCTACCATTGTCGTGGTAGATTCTTATCCGGTTAATCACTACTGGTTCATCTGAATTTACAAAATCAAAACTTTTTTTCTCTATTGAAATTGTATAATACATTTCATCTCACCTCCTCAATCCTCCACCCAGATGCGCCTATCACATTGACATCCTTCAACGCTTCTACCGCATCCCTAAACTCACTGATCCGCCTTACATCTCCACATACAACCGCCACACGCATTATTTTACCAGCATGTGCAACCGCTGAAACTGACTGAACAACATCTCTGAACTCCGCTTCGCACTTAATTATATCACTGATCAGCATCTGTTTCCGTTCGTCCTTCGATGCGGGTAATACATATGCCACCACACCGAGTTCTCGTCCCTCCTTGTTCTCACGAGTGAGCGAACGCTCAACATACAGACGAATCAGGTCCCGTATAGCCTCCGAAATTGTTGCATACCCCTGTTCTTTTCGTATTGAATCAAATAGCTGGTGCAGCCTTGTAGGCAGCGAAAATGTTAGTCGAGATAGTTCAACCGTGCTTTTCCTTCGGCTCATTTCTCTTCCCTCCTTCTATCCAAAAACTCCCGAATTTTCTTATCGAGAACTTTCGCAAAATCATCCACTTCCCTCATCGCTTCTTCCGACTTACCTTCACACATCACCGTCACCACGATAGTAGCTGGTTTTGGCGTGTTCACTACATACCGCATTTTTACATTATACTCACTATTGTTCTCCATTTCCCCTCCTCTTCTTCTCCCATGCCTCTATCAAAGATAGCAGCGCTTTCAAATCCGCTATCTTTTCTTCTATTTCCTCAATCTTTCCCTTCACTAACAGCAGATGCTCGTGCTTCATTCCTCCACCACCCCGGACGCAATGGTTTATTATGCACCACCTTTATCCTGTGCCTACAGTGCGGACACCGATATTCAGTCGTGAACTACCCATCAATGAATTGATGGGCATCTGATTCATGAAGGGACGACATCCTTCGCCCTCCATGTCAGCGGTGCGTCCACAACACCAATACTCCTCGAGATATTCCTCTCTTGGAGATACTTCTTCAGTATGTTCAGCGCCGCATTCACATCCGCATTCAGCTCCGCTCCACAGCTTTTGCATACATACAGACCTCTATACTTGCGGTTCGCTCTCCTCACGGCGCCGCAAACCGAACAGGTCTTACTCGTGTCTCGCTCACTGACTTTTTCAAATCGTATGCCAGATAGTTTCGCTTTGTATTCTATCTGCGTCAGGAGCTTAGCAAAAGCCCACGCGTGGAGCTTCTGGTTGCCTCGCCTCCCACAGTTCTTACCTCGCCTTATGTTCTTCACATCACCACATACTATTGTCCCCACATTATTCCTCTTTGCTTCTTCTACCACTTCCTTTGATACCATGTGGATAATCTGGTTAATTTGTCTTCTTTTTCTTTTATGCATGTTCGTAATTGCTTTGCTTCCTCTTTTATTATATTGCTTCATCGTTTTTGATTGCACCTTCGCTATCTCTTTATTGAAATAATGCTGAACCGCGAGAGCCAACCTGCCGGAATATATGGTTGAATTCCCTTTTGTATCCACTGTAACGGCAAGATTTATTATCCCTATATCCACAGCCATTATCTCAGGACTATCTTTCAGCGGCACTTCCGGTATCTCATACACCACATGTGCCATCCATTTCCCACTCTCATAAAGGATATTGCACATCTTCGGGATACCTTCTATCTCACGCCAGTTATTGATCTTCAGATGGAGTTTATCCACCCCCTCTTCCGCTCTGAATTTCCTCGACATTACGAGCGTGATTGTATCTCCCTCTATTGAGAACTGTTGATAAAATGTGAGAGGACTTAGCTTATTCTTCTTTCGGAAACCGGGTGGTTTCGCATTCGGGTCTTCTTTCCGCAAGTGGAACCATGAATTATAATTATCTTGCAAGTTCTTGATAATCGCCTGCGCCGTCTGAGAAGGTAAGAGTTTATACCAGTGGTTGTCCTTCAGTTTCTTCTTTTGCTCGTACCAGTCGGGTATTTTACCGGTCTGTGCCCATATCTCTCGCCTTTGCCAGTTATCGGTATTATACAATTTCGTCGCATAATAACCAAGCTTCCTCAGTAACTTCTCTTGCTCATCTGTTACTTCAATCCGATACTTTACTGTTAGTTTCATCTCTGCGCCACACTATTTATTTATATGTTTTTATTATATAAAAAGTTTTAAGGTATAGGTGGGGAGAGATTTAATCATCTCTGCGCCACCCCCACCTATACCCGCACCCCGCCCTAAAGGGCGGTGGGGATGTCAGTGTTATCACCGTTATCACCGTTATCACCATCTTACCACTTATGAACCATTTCCGCTTCCTGCTCTTCTGCCTCGATCTCCTCCGGCTCCCGCCATTCACGATTCAATAACTTGAGTATTGCTCGCCTACCTGCTTTCGTTATCGCATCCCTAATGGCAAAATCTCTGAACTTGATAAATCTCTTGTAAGCCCGATACTTTGCTTCCGGCGTTAAAATCGGCCGCCCCTCTTCGTCGAAGCCCTCAATAGGCTTCTTTTTTTGTTTCTGCATCTTTTCTATTATTTCAAATAGGATGCGCTCCTTCGAGACATCGAAATAGTGAATTACACACTCTTCTATGAACTGCCCGTCAGGAAGCGTTGCTCGCACCACTGCCTTTGCATACTCGCTCGTCTGCTCTGTTGGTTCCATAATTTGAAGTGAAATTTTTGCCTGATTTCCCCATTGTTGCGCCAGTCCACTATCTGGCTCTTCGTGATCCTCCACCCGATACATTCTACCTCTCTTTACCTTGAACTCCATCTCTTGCGCCTCTCGTATGCCCTGTTGTGAAGGTGTTGCTGGAAGTTTTGGCTCTGGCATCTCTATCTCTCCACGCCTGAATGCGTAAAACTGCTTAACCTCTTCTTTTTCTTTTAGCTCGTTGGTATCCATAGGCTTATCACCGTTGAAACCCCAGAAGCGCCCATTTGGACTGTTACTATTGTATGTCCTGCCGATAACTACATCGTCTCCCAACCTTTTTATGAACTGTATCTTGTCGTCTTTTCGTTGCTCTTTGAAGCCTATACGCCTCAGAAACTCTTGCTCGTCCTCTCGCTTACTCCCCTCCGTCTCGTCTTCAATCGTCTTTTTAGGTTCGGTATTGCCCCCTGTATCTCTTGCCGTTACGCCTTTCGGCGCTTCCTCCTTCTCTTTATCCTTAGCCTGTGCTTTTTCTATTATTGGTAGCTGCTGTTCCGCCGGTTTTGCTTTCTCTTCCTTAACCATTTTCTTTTCTTCTTTCATTTTTCCCAAACCGTGATATTATAATCCGTTCAGGACCGATGCTTTCACCGGTGTGTATGTCCCTTAGTACTATTGTGATGTCTAACATCTCATTTGAATGTAGCCGGTCGAACCAATAATCATCCAGTTTATCTTTGATATAGCGCAGTCTTCTTTTACTTATCCTTCTATCTTTCATTTTTTTGTTTGGTTCGTTTTTTTTACTCTTTACTGATGCGCACCTCAACAATATCCCCCACAGTGAAATCCGTCAGCACCCACGGTTTACCTTTTATCGTCACGGATATATCTTCCGAATCAAATGTTATAGTCCGTGTCTGCGCTTCTTTCTCCTCGCGCTTCGTTGTCGTGTCTGTTATCTTTTTCACTTTCATCTTCTCTATTGCTAACAACTCCATTTCACATCACCCCCTATAATATTCCTTTCCGCATCTTTTTTATTACATTCAGCTCCCACTCCGCTTTTCTAACCCGCTCCACTGCTTTATCCCGCTTGATCCGCTTCTGTTCCTCCAAATAGCGCAGGTAATCGTCCGTCTTTTTTATGTTTTTCCGCGTCATAAGCTCTCGTATCTCCTGTGCATATCCCTCTTCTGTTCTCAGCCCTATCATCTCTTCGCTCTTCTCTTCCATCTTCACATACACCTCACTAATATCTAAGTGGTAGGTATATATAAAACTTTTGATAAACTAAAAAAATATTTTCATATACCGAAAGGTTTATATAGTCCCAGAATCTATGCCAGTGTGGTTCTATCACGATGTTTTTCTGTAGAAAAATGCAGTCAGATTGCTTCTTTGTCTACTTCGTGCAACTGTTCTTTAATGTCCACTGTGATATATCTCAGCACTGCATCCGACCAGCCGTAGATGAAGTAAACATCTTCTATTTGTAGTGGTACTGGAAAGTCCCTATACGGCAGTAAAGTCACGAGGTATGCCCTCGCATGAGGTGCTATATCTCTTTTGTAATCTGTCCACGCCTCTAAGAAACCCCGTCCTACCCATTCCTCGTTATCTGTAAATGCTATAAACAGGTCTACGGCTTCTTTTTTCTCTATGAGCCACTCGACAGGTGCACTTAGTGATGTCCCACCATCTGCCTTGAAGACTCTTGCTATCTCGAAGACTGTTTCTTTCGTATATGCCTCCGCTGCTATGTCTTCCCTTACCGCACTTTCAAATGGTAACAGCACCGGTAGTTGTTTACAGCACTTCACGAGGCATCCGGTGAATAGCCCCACCAAATCAATGCACTGCACAACGCTGTAATCCCCCGTGAGATTTGAGCTCATGCTCCCTGACACATCACTTGCTATTGCTACCTTGTCCCGTATTTCTGGTAGATTAGCAATGCTCAGCTCTAATGCACGCAGTAAAGCAGTTTTTAGTCTCTCTGCGCCTCTAAAGTCCTCAAGCATTCTGTAAGCCACGTAAAATCTGAAGGGGAGTACTTTTGACTGTTTTATTGCGTTCTCATCAGTAATCCTCTTCACCGCATAGTCGAGATTTTCACGCTTGTTGAATACTCCGTTCCTTCCAAAGTTGTTGAGGTTACGAATGAGGTTGAAATATGGTGCCTGATAAAGCAGAGCCTCCCATATTCGTGGTGTCATCTTCTTTACGCTCCCCGTTACCACCTCGTAGGGTAGCCGACCTCTTTCTATCGCCTCTATGATTTCATCTTCGTTCTCGGAAGTCTTTACCACCTTCAAAGCCTCTAACTGCTCATCCCCCTCGTGCATCTTCTTCTTGATGTAGTTTATCACCACTGGATTTACATCCTCACGTGGTCTCGCTATGTTAATCATGTCATCCACCGCTTTTGGATACTTAACTGCGTGATAGGTCGTCATGCTGGCTATTGTCTTTATCATCTTCTCCTTTAGCGCTCTTCCTACCCCGCTTCTTACTGTCTTCGACCGCGCTATGTCTATGAACTGCTGCCAGTCATGCGGGTTCTGACAGACTTTGTCCGCAATCTCCTTGAAAACTTTTGGCGACCTTCTCGAAATTTCCACTAAGCTCGCTATCGGTAATGTCCTCATGAAGCCTTTGTTCCTCGCATACACCGTAGCCTTTGCCAGAAACTGCAAATTCTCGCATCTCCTCAGCACATCGAGCATCTCCTTGATGTTCTCTTCCGCCTTCACATAAAACAAATTCGCCGTCGTCCCCGTCATCAAGACCGCGAGCACTTCTTCCTCTATCGTCCTCTTGTAGGATGGAAATCCCTCTTTGTTTGCTTTTTCAGGCTCTGGTATCGCTTCCTGCCTCAACTTCCTCCAAACTGTCTTCCTCTTCATTTTTCTATCACCTCCTGAGGAGGGAAAGGGGAATACAAGGAGTAGCGGGGACGCTCCCAAGATAAGCGGTGTAGCTACTCCTTCACCCCTACTGCCTAGCGCGCTTTGACCCGACACTAGGCAAAAAGCGGAGGAATAAGAGGAGAGAGTGTGCCCGCCCCCAAAGGGGCGGTTGTGGGATTCGAACCCACCCATGACCAGCCCGGAGTATCTCTCCTCACACCTCCAATGCCCCCGGCGGGATTTGAACCCGCGACCTCTCGCTTACAAGGCGAAGTAACCACTTCTGCACCTCTCTTGAAAAAGGAATGGAGAAGCGGTACATATAGCGCTCTCCCAAGCTGAGCTACGGGGGCGTTTTGTTAGGCTTTTCCTCTTCTACTTTCGCCTTCGTTACACTCACCAAAACTATATCCCCCTCCTTCGCACCTATCTCCTCAAGAATAGAGGACGGAAGGATAACGCGCCGCTGTGAACCTACACGCACTGGCACTTTATTTTCTCCCATTTCTTATCACCACTAATACTATGGCAAATGGTATATATAAAGCTATCTGTTTGTTATCAAAATTAGGATAAAGTGAATATATCCAACTTATGTATATGTCACGCTATTCGTAATCTTAAAAAATAAAAAACGAAAATAACGAAAAAAAGGAGGAAAAAGAAATGAAATTGGAATTGGAAAGTTTGGTTAAAGAGCTAGAGCGAGCAAAAGCGAACTCAAAAGACATAATCGTCGACACACAAAACATTCAGATGGAGCCACACAACGACGACACGGTGCTCACCATAAACGGTGAAACATACCCGCTCACCGATTGGGCGCACTCGCAAATCGCTGAAAAGCTCGGTATCCCCATAAAATACTACAACAAGATACGAGAATCGGGCAAAGCAGAGCTGCTCGCAGAAAATGTGAACGCGTGGATGCCCGTGCGCGAGAGGCGACTGATAAGAATACTTTATGGACGCGTTAGAGCTTTTCTATCAGACAGATACAGACCAATGGACAATTACGACTTGCTGTTCTGTGCACTCGACGAATTCATGCATCACGATGTAGAAATACACAGGTGCGATCTTACCGAAACATATATGTATATTAAAGCATTCCAGCCAGCAGAGATAAGACAGATAGAGACAGAATACGGAACTGTTAGTGTCATACCGGGATTGATATTATCGAACAGCGAAGTGGGTGCGGGGAGCATGAAAGTAGAGCCTGCAATACTGAATGTGGGATGCAAGAATGTGTTTATAGCATCCGCACAGTTTAAAGCAGTCCACATCGGCAGGCGAAGGGGCGAAGGCGATATATGGGCTGATGACACACTGCGATTACAGGATGAAGTCCTGTGGCGAGAAGTACGCGATACGATTAGAGCGGCATTCGATACCGAGCGGTTCGTTAGAGCGGTGGAGCGGTTCTCGAAAGCGGCAGAGAACAAAGTTGAATCGCCAACGGTCGTGGTAGATAGCATCGCTTCGCACTACAACATAAGCGAAGAGAGGAAGCAGAAGTTGCTATATTACTTCGCAAAAGAGTCACCTACACAGCTCGGCGTAGCGAATGCTATCACGAGACTGGCACAGGACGAGGAAAAAGCAGAGGAACAGGTAGAGTTAGAGCGATTAGGGTACAACATCGTAGCGATGAAAAAGCAAGCATTTAACAAGCTTATAAAAGAGAGAGAAGAAGATACAAGCGAAAATGAAGGGATAGAAATAGAAATAGAGTAGAAAACGACAGGGATAACGAAAAACGAGGGAGATAAGAAAACTCCCTCTTATTTTTTCTTTATCTTTTTTATTGAAAAAAAAACAAAAACTAAATGAAAAAAAATGAAAAGAAATGACGAATTTGTGCATGAAAAGTATTTAGCCGAGTTGGAAGAACACGCAAAGATATTATTGAAGATATGTGAAGACTATGGCAAAGAAATCGGCGAGCTTGTGACGGCGAACGACGGGATAGAAGCGGGCAGGATAGCGCAAAAAGATGCAGAAAAGGTTATGCTGTTAGGTTTGATGAGGTACATACTGGATTGCTACATGCAAAAGTAGAAAAACGAACAAAACGAAGTAAAAATGATAAAAATAGAAGAGCTTGCGAAAAAAGCCAATCCTGCGCTCAGGTTATATTACAAGCCCGAAGGCGTGAAGATAATGCCTGAGAAGCGGTATAACGAAGTGCTGAACATATTACAAAAAGAAGAACCAACGCATTACGAGCGGTTATGGCTTGTAGGCTATCTTAAATGGCTGGGGTTCAATGCAGACGAGGTTATGGATATTATAGACAACCATAACAACTGGCTTGACTATAAGAGGAACATCACATGGTATCAGATATGTTCGGTGTTCAAAACAAAAGCGATTATGCCGAATACGATAAGACAGAGAAAGCTACGCGAGCGTGAAAAGATTGAACTGCCCACGCTGTCCGAACGGCAGCAGAAAGAATTACAACGCGCAGCTAACTTGAAAGCGGACGAGTTAATAACACAGGCACTACGAGAGCGATACAATATTGTGTGGTACCCGTGGGAGAGCGAGGAGATAAGACAGCTGGATAGAGAAAATTTGCCAGCACCATACAGATAATCATGTGCAATACCCGCGAAATTTAACCATAGCAAAAATGTTCTGACTGAACGCGACTAACTATATTACCCATCTCTAAAAATTGCAACAGAGCCAAAAATTCAACATGTTTGCGGGGACGCTATGTCGTCCCCTTCTTCTCACCATCAATCCATACCTCGACACCAGTGAGTACTGTTCCATCTTCTTTCTTTGCGTCAAACATGACTTTTTTCGGCTTTGGCACCGGTGTTGGGGTAGGTGTGGGAGTGGGAGTGGTTTCACAGACGATAGACCACGCCTTCGCATTCACAGGCTGATCCGGCGAGTCGGGAACAGGATATGACGGCTCCGCCTCGCCCTCTCCCCATGTCTTTATTCCATAATAATATATCCCTGCCCCAGCGGGTGTCGTAATACGAAGGTCGTGGAGCGGCACATATTCACAACCGCCATAGGTGCCTATTCTACAATCATACGCTCGACACCGCCCCGCAGCATCACGAGACTTACAGTCTCTTATAGGACTATAACATCTAACAAGATCGACAGCTCTCAATAGAGTACAGATATTGGCTTTTACACTACCGTCGCTGTTAAGCTCGTCGAGCTTGAAATATACTATTCCTTCATCTGTTCCGCTATTTCTTATCACACACTTCGCTATACAAACATCGTCGGTATCCAGCGGTACCTCTTTTGTAAGAACAAAACGCGGAAATTCCGCTGTGGTTTTATGCGTAGAAACCTTTAGTGGCTTTCGTAAGTGCACGAGCGTCATTATACAACCCGGACAGCCACCATGCGAACCAAACGGACCATATTCATCTTCATAGTCCGGATCGTATCCCCAAGGTGATGGCGGGTGATACGGAAACGGACCTTTCTGTCCCGTGGACGCTGTCCAGCCCCATGCTTTTTTATAACCACCTTCCTCGTAGCATTTAACCAATTCCGTAAAGCATACCTCATCGCAACATTTAGGTGGCATTTCTATGTTTCTCCTTTTAGCTCGCCGTCTATATAAAGTTTCGCTCCCACTATCCTATTATTATTTCCATTCCTCGCTTCAAATGTTACCGTTTTTTTGATAGGCAAAACCTCAAGTGATTCTTCCGCAATCTCACTCGGTATCTCATCCCACTCAACCGTATTATCCCAGTCCTGGAAAAAGATGCATTCTTCACTCTTCGGTGGATTACCACAAGTTTCTTTAGGTAAATCCGCTTGTGGCCAATCAATAGCGATACCTATTATCACTTTTTTATCTTTGTACTCCTTGGAGGACCACCAGCCTGCGAATCGCCCTCTTATCGGCGGGTTGCACCACTTATCTTGGTTATCATCAGTATATCCGAATACGGCGGGCATGGAGTCCATATCTATAATACCGTTTGTGCACTTCTCTTTGACACGCGTAAAATATGTTGCTTTGTCCATCGTTGGCACGGGTGTAGGTGTAGGAGTGGGTGTTGCTTTATAACACCCGGGACATAAATTGTTAATTGAACCTGCGAGATAGCCTTCATAACCCACATAATCGAATTCTGCTTCTGTTATTTTACCGTCAATCCAGTCATTATACGCATCAGTCAGCTCTTCATCGCTTATTACTCCATCATTATCTTTATCATAATACAAAAGCAATTCACAACCTGTCTTTAGCCCTAAACTCCCGTAGGGATTGTTATCGCATGTTATTTCAGGCTCAGGCGTGGGTGTGGGCGTAGGCTTAGGAGTTGGCGTAGGTGTGAGAGTTGGGGTAGGTGTTGGAGTAGGAGTAGGAGTGGGTGTTGGTGTTGGGGTAGGTGTTGGAGTAGGAGTAGGAGTGGGTGTTGGTGTTGGGGTAGGTGTGGGTGTTGGTGTTTGCTTTTCCGGTATTACTCTCTCGGCAGAATCCAAGAGTCCTTCTTCACTCCGCAATTCCACTACTGCCGTTTGTCCCGGAAGAGGATCATTAAGATATACATAACCTGTTGGATTATCTTTCGTTATCGGTGTACCAGAACCAGTATTGCCTGGATCTTCCTTTATATGCGCATCTCCGCTATATTGGATACCTTCTCTAAGATTTTTAGCTTCATAGTCAATTCTTATAAGGTTACCTTCCCAATACGGCTCGCTTACCGTTTTCCACATCTCTGTAGCGTTATAGAGCCCGTACGCATAGAAACTATCAATCACATAGAGATAGCCATTTTGAAAATTTTTAATTAGAGAAGCTGTCGAGAACGCAATTCCACTCTCGTTACGAAAACTATCAAGTGCGTTAAATGCATCGTCATACGTTTCACCCCAGAAGCCCCAGCCGATGTGGCAATCGGGCTCACTACTGCAATCCCGTATGTCATAGCCCAGGTCTATCGCCAGTTGCTTCACCTCCGGCAACCATAACTCGTCTGCTGTTAACTCTCTTCCGTTATATCGTACCGAACATACATGCCAGCGAGTATACCCGTTAGAAGGGCACTCAATAGTCCGGTCTTTCAGTGTAAATCCCAAGCCAGTTATGAAATTCCTCTGGTTAGTAGTCATATCACTACAATAATCTTCGTAGTATAATGTCGCACCATCTACTGTGCCCGAGCAGCCATCGGGAGGATGTGCTTTTATATACTGTGCCTTCTCATTAACATAAAAAAAAAAACTGGTACCACTGTTCTTCTTTCGCCTTCTTATATAACTCCCTTACCTTTACTTTTACTGTTCCCTCTATCATCCCTTCAATATCAGCATATATAGTTTGTCAATGAAAAATTGTTTGTCAATATATATAAGGAATGTTTTGCCTCCGCTTGAACATGTCCTCAATCATCTTCGCTGTCACGACCGAAAGTGCTATCACCTTTCTTGTCTGCTCTTTATCCAATCCCCATGACTCACACAGCTTTTTTACTGTCCCTTCATACGTCTGCCTCCTTATATCGCTTTTACGGAACTCCGCGAGTATCTCGCTTGCGTCCTTCTCCAGACCCTGTGACATCGCCTCTACTTCCTTCTCCGACCGCATCCTCAATATGTCCTCTAACATCTTTAGCATTGATTCTATTGACACCGGATCGGAAATCCAGATAACAATTCTCTTGTCTTCAATCTCCACAATGAATTTTACCGCTGTCTTGTTGTTTTCAAGGTTCTCTATAATCCCCCACACGACAGAGAATTCGTCAGGTTCACCTTCGTGGTTTTTGTTCCGTAAATAGCAGGAGGCTTTTACCTCATGTGTTTTTTTCTTAACGGCACACATTCAATAAGTATAAAAGTAAGTTTTTAAAATATAAAGATTGATTTATAGATTAAGGAAAAATGATAATTTGCCCAGCCTGTGGAACGCTCGTGCAGGAGGTATACTATACAGGCGGTATTATTTTGTACTGTGAGGAGTGCGGTTTTCATCTAATGCTCCCCTACCAATCCAGTGATGACACATCTACCGCGAGTTATGCTACTTCTTCGCTTTCATCAAATTAACCCTCAGCTCGATCTCCCTTAATGCCTCCTCCTCACTAAATCCAAAATACTCTTGCAAAAACTGAATAAAACTCCTGAAGTGCATGTCCATGTATTCTGTCTCTTTATCGGTTAGCATTTTTTCCATGCTGGCTGCCCCGTCATCGCCAGCGACCTACTCAGCCGGACTCTGCTACGCTTTCTTTCAGCTCCGCATCACTATTGGCGGGCACACTTGTAGCAGGCCGCCTTTCGCCACGCCGTGGACTTATTCGAGCTATCGCACGATGCCACCGCTCAGGGGTCTTACGCCACTTTTATATTTTTTGTTGGATCTTGACACTTTTAGCGGCTTACAATCGCCTTAAAAACGCTTTCAGGACATTTTCCACAACAGCGACAATGCCTGCATATATCGCAAGTTGCTCCACCACATTACTTTCCGTCACCGGCGAACCACTGGCATACATCACGGCTCCGACAACCGCACCGACGAGGATCGTCGCGATAAACTTCTCTAAATCAAAGTTTTCTGCGCCCACTGACTTGAAATACCCGCTCGCCGCAAATATCACCGCTGCGAGCACCGCTATTAGAATTGTTACGGGCATTTTTTCACATCACCTATTTGTATATTAAAACTTTGTATGTGAACTACCCACCTACGAGTAGGTGGGCTTCCATCTTCATCCAGGGTTCCAGCCCGGAATCATCGATGGTTCGGGCGAGTTCATCTATCGCCCCCGCCAGCTTCTCGCTGGGCTTACCCTTCAGATAGGTACCTGCCTTCTGAAGCGGTTTCACGCGGTTGTTGCACTTCGCTCGCATCTCCCCCTCTCCCTCGGCTACCCGGCACGGCCGGGTAATATTATATATTATCTTACTATTTAAATAGTTTAATGTGATGTGAAGGAGCGCATTCATCACACCGTCAAGAGGTGTGTCTTCTGCGCAGTGTTTCTATAAAAAGTTATCGCTTGCAAACTCCCCATCATATAGACTCTGTCTTACCACACCACAGACACTTTATCACGGGCAGTAACTCAACACCACCATCATGCTTGATAGCCCGAATAACAAACATCTTTCCCCTCCCGCCGCTAAGCGGGCATACCTTCAGTTGTTCCTCGGTCATAGTTCTCTTATCTTTATCCATGTATAAATTCTCAGCAACTCATCCTCACTACACCTCTTCGCCACTACTCCCAAGACGCTGCCGTAATCGTATTTTGCCGTGGGTTCTTCAATTATCTCCTCTTCGGTTCTTTCCTCCATACTCATCACTTCCCAACCTCTTCCACAAACTCTTTGAATTCTTTGCTCTGAATAGCAGGATATTTTTTGAATAACTCGCTAAAAAAAAAGCACACATCTATAGCTGTATCGCCGTCATATACTACCATTACTTCTCTTCCGATATCATGATCCATCTCTATCTCATAATATAACCCGTTCATTCTTTATCCGCCTCCTATTTTTCTTCTTTTACCATCTCTATCACTTCTTTCATCAACTTCTCCTCGACCTCGCGCAGCGTTTCATAATCATGGTGCCGCCCGCCATCACCAAGATCAAAGATATAACTGTGGCACTTCTTATCATCAATCAAAAGCGGATCGTATGACTTTCCATAGCCGTCTTCTATACCAAGCTCTATAAGCAATTCCCATATCTTCCATGCAAACCATTCAAGCACGCATCGCTTTTGCAATTCCGAAAGTGGTAGGTCATCTATGGTCTTGTTAGTGTTCGTTCCTGCTCTATGCTTGCTTATCTCTTTATCTATAATCTTAAAACATTCCAGATAGTGCTTTCTTCCTATTACCATTTGCATCACCTTTTTTATTTTGTTTTCTTCGTTTTTTATGGTATTATATGGAAAAAGAAGAAAAACTGGAAGAAAAAACACAATAAGAATAAATATGCAATGAATGCAGCGATCGCTTCCTCTTCGTTGCTCATTTTCTCATCACCCTCCTTACGGGCTGGAAGCCTCACCCTTCAGGGCGAGGAGGGAAGCCCGCATCGCAATATTCCTCGCAGCATTTAAGTCCCTATCCAGCTGAAATCCACATTTCGGGCATTTAAACCATCTACCATTAACCCTGCTCCTAGTGTAACCACATCTTGAGCAAGTCCTTGATGTGCTCCTCGGATTCACAAACTTAACAGGAACTCCGTTTAGTTTTGCTTTATATTCAATCTTCGAGATTAAGTCACGGTAAGCCCATTTATGGAGTCTTTTCCGGTGTCTCCTACCAACCTTTCTCCTTCTTAGCCCTTTTAAGCTTTCTATTGCTATCCCTGACCTCCTATGCTTCGCTAGTTTAACAAGCTCCTTCGCAATACTATGATTGATATAACTCATCTTGCTTCGATTCTTGTGCGAAAGCCTTTTAAGAACCCGCCACGCACCCTTATTGGTTTCTGTATCTTTCGCTTGCTGCATATCCGCTCTTTTTAACTCTACTCTTTTTTTCCAGCTTATCGCATTATCATAGAACTTATTGATCTTACCCTCCATATCTGAGATAACTATGATATGATTAATACCTATATCTACGCCTATCCACCCCTTCGGCTCGTAAGGTTCAGGCTCCTCAACCTCAGCACTTATAAACACATAATAGTCTTTCTTGATATGCGAAATCTGAACTCTCCTATGGGTGAGTTTAAGAAAGTGCTTTAGTTTAGGTGGAACATGCATTGGCAACCACACTCTTCGCCCGTTTAGTAATGGCACATTAATGAAATGCCCCTCGATCTTGACATTTACCGCTTTGAAACTGACTATTTCCGCTTTAAAGATAGGTTTCTCGCCTTTTTTAGGATTTCTGAGCCAAGCCCTATAGGTTTCAATAGCCCTATTCATCGCTTCTTGTACAACATCTGAATTTAAGTCCTTGAATTTCTCTCTAACCCTTTTGTAAGCAAAAGCATGGATGTTCCCTCTTGTCGGATATTCTCCCAAATCTTCTATCGCTCTAAGCCAATCATTAGCACATTTTTTGAACCTGTTGATGGTTGCATCTAAGGACTCCCTCTTCGCCCTGTTCAACCTCATCAATTTGAACTTTTGTGTGAGTTTCATATTATACACTATGACCATAATGGTATATAAATATTTATATAGACATGAAGCATATCATTAAGTGATGATGCTTTGGGGCATGCCCCGGGGCGGATGGGCGCCTGACCCGCCCAGATGCGGTCTACCGCAACCGAAGTTCCCATGTTGGGAACCTCCCTGCTTTAGCGGGGAGAGGAGGTCAGCGTTTATTATCTGCCGATGTAACTCCAGTTCGTTTTTCGCACCCACATAACCCATTGAATTTATAAAATAGTCGCTCATTGATGCACCTCCTGATTATTCTCACTATGCTCTCGCGCTATCTCTTCCGCACATGCCGAGCAAACAAGATGCTTCTTACCCTCATGCAACCACTCATGATCCAACCATGTCTTCTTACCACAGCGTTCGCATGTACCCTCTGTTACCTCTGAATGGAAGCCTATTACATCTTGCTCACTCGGCTGCTCGTTACTGCCACTTGACTTTTCCTTCTTTATATTGCCTTCCTCATCTAAATCCTTTATATTCACATATCTTGTCTTCTTCTCCTTCATGTCCTCTTCTTGCTCCTCCTTTTTGTCGCCAATCTCTTTTCCAAATTCAAGTATGTTTTGTTCTTCTTCTTTCTTCTTAATGAGCATTCCCTCCCAGCACCATACTCTCTTTCCTCCTATTGTCTTTCGTCCAGTCTTCACCGGAGCATATCCTTGCAATAACGATCCAAACCTTCCTTTTGAGACAACAGGAAGTCTATTATCCTTGCAGTAAGTAACGAATGCACTGTAAGTCTCGTCTTTCGTTACATAGCCCTTAGGATCCACCACTACCATATCATGCACAAACGCAAGCACCGGATTTGACTTCCTAATATAGTCCTCCATTATCTCTTCCGCTACTTTCGAATTTGAAAAATCACGCTTTGTAAGTAAATTCTTAAGATGCTCTAAGACAAGATTGAAGAACCCCGAAAGCTCTTGTGATGTGGTCAGCTTTTCTAAGATGTTCGGGTCACGCTTCTCGCCTTCAAACCGATTCGGAAAGTTCACAAGTATCCACCGTCTAAAGAAAGCAATGGTAGTATCAGACGCCATCGGAAGCTGGTTCGCACTGAAAATTAACTTCGCTGTTGGAAGAAACTCGAAATGGTCTTTAAACTTTTTCTCCGCTGAAATTGTATCCCCCCCTGTTAGCATCTTGAAAAATCCTGTCTTCCTAATAGCTGAAGCTGGTAAATCTGATGACAAATTTGCTAACTTACCATACAAAGATGCTGAAGCGAATCTGTTTTCCGTAAGTTCCTGTAACGGAATCGCTGCAGTATTCTCTCGCCCTAAAAAAGCTCTTATAAGCTCTATCATCGTGCTCTTACCATTACTGCCTTCTCCAAGAAGCATTACTGCCTTCTGCATCTTCTGCTCCGGTATCATGCAATAGCCTACAAACTCTAACACTGGAGGAATATCGTCCGGGTGTAAGACTTCACTCAAAAACTTCTCTATCTTTTCGCATTTCGCTGATTTGTTATATTCCACAGGCAGGCAGTAGGTAAAGTAGTACTCAGGCGCTAATGGTAATAATTGGCCTGTCTCAAGGTCATATACCCCATTCAATAGAGGTATCTTCCGTTTCTCTCGATTTAGAAGTGAACGCTCAACATATGTGCTACGCTGGATATATGCTATCACTTCATTCACAAGATGAACGCTTATTCTCTCCTTCTCTAAGTCTTGTAGAGTGCGCTGTAACAGCTCCTTGATCCGTACTTCGCCACCAAACTTCCATTTGCGACCGTCCCACCATAAGACCTCCTCAGTATCCCGCAGTGTAATAAAACGATTCCCTTCCATTATCAGCTCCGCAAGCGCGGAATGCGAAATCCTCTTCTTCTCTTCGTCTCTTTTCAAAAAGCTCACTCCCGTGAGCTCCTCAATCTTCCTTACCGCCTCCGTGAAATCCAGACCTTCCTTTTCCTCTATGAACGATATGATGTCACCACTTCTGTTGCACCCGAAGCAATACCACGAATTCGTCTGCTCATACACCGTAAATGACGGCTCATGGTCGTTATGGAACGGGCAAAGCCCCTGCCAGTAATCCCCATATGCCCTCTTCGGCTCTACATACTTCTTTATAATTTCCATTCCCACTCGCTCTTTAAACTCCTCTATCGGCTTTGATCGCTTTGATTTCAACGCTACTATTCGCCCCTTCTCTTCAATTTTGTCCAATCCGTGATAGCTCTTCCACCGCTTTTCTATCTCTTCAAATAAACCGGGCTTCACATGGCGTATCTCCAACGGCGATGTAGCAAAATGCTCGTATTCACGCCCGGTTGGATGCACTGAACCACACATTACCACATACGAACCCTCACCTTGAAACCTTAGCTCTTCGCTCCCTTCCCACATTAATGATTTGCGCTTCATTGGCTTGTCCGTGCGCACATAGAGATGATACCCCTTCCCTGTCTTCACTGTGAATGTTGCACCTGCAAGTTCGCCCAAGTTCAACTTCGTAAATAATTCTTCTTTGTCTACATCTATCACTACTAAGTTGCCTGATATTGACCCGCAAACCGCCCCGTAGTTTCTCGTTCCGTTGTTCTTCCAATACTCTATCTCCTCCTCGGTCGGGTGCCTCTTCATGTATTCTTCCCACTTTATCGCTGGCTTCTTATCGCGCTCCTTTAGGGGAAAAAAACTTATATTCCAGCTTCTATATATTTTTATCCAGTCCATCTCTCTCCCCTCCCTCTCTTCTTCAAAGTGTCCAGGATGTCCAAGAAGTCTACCCCCTATATTTTTACCTATATACTATTCTACTACTTACTTATATTTTTATGCATAAATATAGTGAGTGGACACTCTGGACTTCCTGGACACTTTAGTCATTCTCCCCCGAGAGCCGTCCTTTCCTCCTCTGAGAGAGCTTATTTTTTCTCCCCTCTCCGGCGTTATTTTTTCCTCCTCTCTCAAGGCTTCCTCCAGTGGAAATATAGATATACATTTCCACTGCATTTCCACTGCAACTCAGAGAGGTATATAGAAACAATAGTTTCTAAAAAATCTATATAGTTTAAACTATCAGTGCGCGTTTAACACATTATACTTTTTAAACGCTTTTTCTTTTTTCATGTAAAACGTAGTAATATCATTGTTCCTATCTGTTTATAGTAATAGGTGTGGGTAGGATGCCGATAGAGCTTGAAGAAAAGGAGAAAGAAATAACGGTAAGAGCGAGAAGAGGAAGCGCCATAATTGGAGATGGTGGCAGGAAAATCACGGTAATAGGGGTATGGAGCGGGAAGGAGTTGAAAGAGCTTGTGGATGTGGTAGAGCGAGTCAGGAAGCGGCATCTCGTGGTGGAGCGAGAGGATTAGCGGCAGGAGCGGTCAAAAAACGAAAGAATAAAAATGAAACAAATAAGGATTTCAGAACTGGATAGGATAGCGGAGCGTAAGGAGACAATCCCGATTGCGGCAGTATTCGTGCTGCGGAACGAATACGATAGTGATTGGAAGTGCGTTACGGATAGCGAGGAGATACATGAATGGATAGAGTTTGCGAAGGGGTGCAAGAGTTGCGGGGTCAAGCTCCATTACGAGCCCGTGGATGATGCATTTGTGATGGAAATCATTATGGATCCTGTTCCAAAAGAAGAGGTGTATGAAACAGCGAAGGTAGAAGCGAGGAAAGAGATTTTGTGTGTGTCTAACCGTATAGGGAGGAGGTATGAGGATGAGGATGGGTGGGTGTGGTATGGGTGGTGATATGTTCGGTTAGTGGATATGTACAGAAAATCGAGGAAGTGTATAGTTATCGCAAGTTTTATATACTCACACCAAAATATATTATTGAGGTGATACACATGAGCGAAGTAAGTGAGAGAGGTGTAGTAGCGGCGTGGGGGTTGCGGTTGCAGGTGCCCGCTTCCATCCTGCGTGCGCTGGATTTGCGAGTTGGGGACCAAGTGGAGTGGTTGATAGAGGAAAGAAAGGGTGAGAGGGTAGCTATTTTGAAGAAGAGCGAGAAGAGTGAAGTATAGGGAGTGATGTGGAATGGAGTGGGACGAAGTTTTGGAGAAATATGGCGATGTGAAGGTGAAGTTCAGTAGTTATTACAAATACACATTCACATTTGAGGGCGAGACTGAGAATAACGAAGAAGTGATATGCCGCGTAGGCTGGACTGCGGATGATATATACGAAGTCAGCGTAGATACGAAGGAGATAACAATAAGAGAGTTAGAGCCTGACGAGATAGAGATAAACGGTAAGGTAGTGTGGACAGACCGGTGGTGAGATACGAGCGAGCGGGAAAAAACGGAAGATAGAAATGTTTGAGGAGATAGCGAGAAGGAAAAGTGGAGAGGGAGAGGCATGAAAGAGGAGTATAGAAGACCTGTGTATATAGACGAAATAAAAGAGGAATGCTTGAAGGAGGGAGTATTGGAAGGATATCTAAGAGAAATAGAGGCAGGAGAGCATCCGCAGCGGAAATGCGAGTTGTGTAAATATGCTTTATCAACTCTTGTGATAGTGGACTGGGGTGTTGTCTGCGCTATTGCGCTCTGGGGTAAGGTGTTTACTCTGGTGCCTGCATTAGTGTGTGGATGGATAGGTGTAGTGTTCTTTGTTATGTATATATTCAGTCGCGAATAGAGCGAGAAGAAAAAAAAGATAGGGGGCGGAAAATGGAACAAGAAACATTTTGCTCGAGTATTTCTTACAGTATTCTTCTCACGGCATTGTTCTCTCTATTAGGCTACTTTGTGTATGGTAGCATCAACGGCGCATTGGGTATTTTATTGCTTTGTATAGCCTGCGATTTTGTACTTTTAATAAGCATAATTCCATTTGTGGGTTGGCTGATTCAAACTTTTGTAATGAAGATGATTGTTATTCCGGGTATTGTAGCTCTAACAGGCATTTATTTGACTTGGCTAACAACCACTATCTTTTTTGTGTATCTTGCGTATGGGATTATTGTAACCGCTACGGTTTCAATAGCGATTCTCAGAGCACTACAATATTCATGACAAATGAGGAGATAAAAAACGAGTGGTTAAAGGCTTTGCGAGAATCTTTACGGAAAAAAACGAAAAAATGAAAAAATAAAATACCACACAAAGCTCTTGTGCTTCCACACAAGAGCGTGGAGGTATGAAAAATGGAAGAAAGAAAAGAAGCGGCGGAAGCCGCAGATTTGAGGAGAGTCTTGGAGTACATCCAAGAACGCGAGGGGAACCTCGCAAGAGCTACCGAAAAACTCCGCAGGAATGTGGAAAGGATAGCGAATGTTTTTGGGTCGAAAGATTGCTGCCAGATATGCGGAAAGTACAAGTCCAACTGCAATCATTTCAAGTATTTTGACAGAAAGTATCATCTCGGGTATAACGAAGTGCCTGAGAAAATAGGAGGGTATAAGACGGAACTGGTCTCATCAGATTATAATAGCTCTTCCTGGGGCGATCCAGAGAAAGGAACCGTCTATGTTGAGGAACACGAGTATCACGAGTTTGTGCCAAAGATATATGTGAGCATAGAAGTGAAAGACAGCGAGCCGTTCTATGTTGATGACGCCGATCCGTACGATGTAGAAGAATATTATCTGATAATGGGGCGGTTTGGTATGCGAGTTGAAATTGGTAGTGGTGAAAGATTCGTTGAGATTAAGGATTTACCACGGCGTGCAGTGAAAGCGCTTGTAAAAAGCGGGCGAATCACGAAGTTTTTCCAGAAAGTAGCGCAAGAGCTCGAAGACACCGGGAATGAGTATCAAGAGGTGGCGGAAGTGGCGGAGCGGCTGGCAGCCGCTCTACCTTAATTTTTAAGATGAATGTCGAAGTTGTCAGGGTGAAAGGGGAGGAGGTATGCTGAAATGAACAACAATGAACGTGTAGCAAGGTTGAAACAACTCTTGGAGGTGTTCAATGACGAGAGGCTGGAGTATCATAAGAGAGCCAGTACAGCAGAGAGTGATATTCGGAGAGAGTTCTCCAGAGGATGCTATGAAACCTTGACGAGTGTTCTCAAGCGAATTTACAACACTCTTGAGCTTGAGGAGGTGTGCGGAGATGAGAATATGGATTGATCAACTCATGGAAGAATTTGAGGATCTTCCGGGGTGTAGTATACTCGATGAGCTCATTCAAGCGGAAGAAGAGACCGGAGAAAACTGTTTTGAAGTTCTGCCGGCTGAGAGAGATTTAAATGGATACTATGCATCGTCTGACGGCGATGTTTGGGATGAAGAAGTCGAGGCGGCGCTGAGTAGAGGGGAATCGGTGTATAGTATTGGCGACATTGAGCATCATTATGTGTATGGCTTTATCAGGAGGAAGTGAAAGAGGAATGAACGAAATAGAATGGCGTTTACATGGAAACTATGGAGTATATCTAAAACTGAAGAAGAGAAAAGGAAAATTTAATTGGAAGAGCAGGGAAGAAATAGAACGATTTGTAGCAAATGGTGCAATTTTATCACCACCTGTATGGGACAGAGGTGTCCAATTAGCAATAGACAAAATCTGGGAAGAAATACAAAAAGAAAGGGGATGAAGAGATGATAAGAAGCGAAGGGGAGGTAATATTTCCAGCATTGATAGATAAAGGCATGAACGGGCATTTAGAGATAGCATTAAAAGGCAGTAGGGGAGTAATTATAGAGGAATACTACGAACATCAAATACGTATAGGCAACATACAGATATACAAAGAAGAATTGGAGGATGTAATATCGGTGCTGAAAGAAGCGAAGAAGATACTGGAAGAAAAGGAGAAGCGAAATGAAAGATAGAATGATTGCGAAATTGAAAGAGTTGCAAGCGGTGTTAAAAGAAGAAATAATAGAGCATGCGAGGATAGAACACGATCCAGATACAGCGTTTACAACAGCGGAGTATCATAGGGGGTGGTACGAGGCATTAGCGAGTGTAACAAAACGGATAGATAATTATTTAGAGGAGGTGAGTAAAGAAGAATGACAACGGAAGTAAGAATCAAAACCGAGACCGAGAGATACAACTTTCCTGGAGTCCGTTCAGGAGACAGCGGTATACTTATGCGAACAGCGTATTTCGGGCATCCTGTCTTCATAGTCCGTGCAGCGGACGCTATATTGGTTCTTTCGAAAGATGAAGTAGAGTTAGGAGGAGGTGAAAAATGAAACACTACTATAAGGAAGTAAAAGAAGTAATGAAAGGCTTAAAAACGCCAGAAGATTTCGTTATAGCGATTTACGGCGAAGACTATGACTGGGCGAAGCTAATAGCAGCTAGGAGAATTTTTATTGAGGATGGCGGCGACCCGGTAGTATTCGATAACTACGATTGGAAAGTCAAGTTCCCAGAAGGGGTGAGAATAGACACAAACTTCTTTTGAAGGGGTGAACAAGCATGTGGGAAAGAAAAACATTTGAAGTGAATGAGAATCCAGCAGAGGGAGAAGATGTCCAGTATGCGGTATTCCGTGTTTCAGAATTTCGTCGGCACGATGCTTATATAGAGGCAGTGGTTATTACAAAAGAAGTGGAATTTTTCATGCGTGAACCAAAAGAAGAATGAAAGAGAAGAGAGTGATAGAGTGCGAACATTGTGGGAGAGTGTATAGTGAGGAAGAGTATGAGAAGCTGGAAATGACAGGACATAACATTATCTGGAACTTTGATTATAGGAGATGCAAAGAGTGTGGAGAGGAGATAACACCGTTAGAATTGATATTGGGATGATAAAAATGAGGAAAGAAGAGGATTTGGAACGGCTTTTAGCATTTCTTGAGGAGTGCGTACAAGGGGAAGAAGATAAAATCAAGTATCCTTATGAGGTGTGCGTTGACTGCAGAGAAGCAGCGAGATTGGGAGATATACGCCCGAACCACGAGGGACACAGGGTTATCGTCCAAACTGTATGCCACAGCGGTGTAGATGAGTGGATTAGATGCCTAAGGTGGGTATTAGAAAAATGAAGTGTGAAGAATGCGAATACGGGGATGTTTGCGTGCTCACGGATAGCATAGGCAACCGAGATATAGTTTCGGAACTGGAGTATCACAAAAGCGCTGCGGTCCAGTGCATCGACGAAGCGATTGAGCACCTGCTGAACCTTTCTTCAAGGGCTGATTCGAAGACTCAAACGAGTTTGGTGCGTGCCATCCAAGATTTGATGCATGTAAACGGATGGCTTAGTGGTGTCAATGTTACAAAAAACGAAACAACCAAATAAAATAGGAGATAGAAAAATGTCCCAATATTTTGTATTTGTGAATCTGAACAAGATGGAGTACATAGAGCCACGCGGGGGTTTCACACTGCGAGACTTGTGCACAGACACTGCTAACGGGATATTGCCTTATCTTCTCGCGGATGGCGAAAAGGATGGCACGCCGCTGATGATCAGTACAAGCAACGAGGAAGTGAAAAACGAGAAGTTGAAAAGCGGTTGGAAAGTCGTAAAAGAGGGAGAGATGCTTGATGGAAAGTATTGGATATTGGAGAAAATAACGAGATTTTTTGGACGCTGGAGCGGCGACAGGATAGTGGTTGCGGGTGACTACGGACACACGAAATTATTCGGTCTCCTAATGGGAGAAAGTCTCCCAGCTGATACCGACTGGAGAGACATAAGTGAGGAAGCGTATAAAGAGTTCTACGAATTTCTCGGGTTCGAGCCAAAGGACTACCACGATATTATAGCCAAGGTGGCAAATGCAGTAAATAAGAGGTGAGAAAGAGATGGATTTAAGGGAAAGAGCTATAAAAGCGGCAAAAGAGCAGCAGGAGTGGATGGAAAAGAACAAAAAAGAAGCAGCCGAAAAGTTCGCAGCGGAAGCGAAGAAAAAATTTGAGAAGACCTTTAACGAAGTAGTACTCGATGTGGAACCAATAAGCGAGAACAAAGCGAAGATTATCGCTGATGGTCTAAGTTTTATCGCTATAAAGGGATACACAGATTTTGTAAGTTACATAAAATTCTATCCGCAAATCGAGTGCACTCAGTGTGGCAATATATTCACATACTATGATGAACCTTGCGAGAGACTTGCAGATGTAGGATTCATTCTCATGAAGTCGACGATATGCGATACCTGCCGATGCGAGAATATGGGATCGGGTACGAAATCGCCAGCGGGACGAGTATTAGAGCTACTGGGTGAAATATTAGATATTTTGGAAGCGGAGCGAGGTGAATAACGCTAAAACATAAAAAATGGACACAATAGTGATAGATAAGTGCATGTTTTATCTTTTTAACAAAGCAGACCTGCAGTATGCAAAAGAAGTTCGTGAGGAAAAGCTTGAAGAATGCATGTTCCACGCGCATAACTCTGCACTACCACTCGACCAGCAACTGGAATTCAAAGAAAAAGCGGAAGTGCTCAAGAGGGAGATACAGGGCATTGAACAGTTACTCACACTACCGCTCAATAATATATTTATCTTCATTGATAAAACGCTTTTTAATCGCTATTACTGAGATAAAAACGAACCGACCGAAAAAATGAACTACATAATAAAGAAAGGATTGAGATTTATGATGGTGAAAGAAGCGACCGAGGAGAAGTTAAACAGTCCAGAGAAAGTCTATCGGTTTATGCTGGGCGAAGCCAAGATAGACCGAGAATGCGTCTGGGTGCTACATATGAACACCAAACTCAAACTGATAGAAAAGGAGTTAGTGAGCATGGGCACGCTCGACGCAGCTCCTGTGCATCCTCGTGAAGTCTTCAAGAAGGCGATACTGAACAGCAGCTCCAGTATAATCGTTGTTCATAACCATCCGAGCGGGGATCCAACGCCGACCGAAGAAGACAAGAAGATTGCGAAAGTGCTGAAACAATCAGGTGAGATATTGGATATTCCACTTAAAGATTTTATTGAGATAAGCAGTGAGGGTTATACGAGCTTCGCAAAAGAGATGATAGGGGAATGGTAAAAAACGAACTAAATGAAAACAAATATAAGGAGGGGGATTGGGAAATGGATATAACAAAGCAGAAAAACCAAAACGATGAAAAGAGCAAAAAGGAAACGGAAGAAATAATGACAATCAATGAAGCTATTAGAGTGTTGGCAATAATTGCGTATTTTGAAAAGGAGGTTGGTGGTGAGATACCTCATCCGCTGAGAATTTTCAAGCGCCGAAGATGGATGCGCGAGTTTGAAGCGTTCCAAAAAGGTTTTGAGCTTGGACAGAAGTATGCGCAGAGGATAATAGAAAGCCAAGAAGAAAACGACTAAAAATAAATATAAGGAGGTGAATTGAGAGATGAACGAATTTGATATAACCGAAGGTGGAACTATCGAATTTTATTATCTGACGAGGAAATCAGACGGTAGAAGGTTCACTTGCATGCTGTATTACGATCCGACATTAGACTATGAAGGCGAAATCATTGAAGCGCATGATGAAAAAACAGTCACTAAAGAGGAAAAAGAGGCGGTGAAGAAAGCGATCCAAAAGTTCTTAGGAAATTAATCACTTGCGAAAATAAAAAACGAACCAAACAAAAATAAATATAAGGAGGTGGATTTGGAAATGGTGAATTGTGTAGAAGAATCGGCAGAAAATAAAGAGAAAGAATTAGAAATGTGCCACTTGTGGGTAGAGAGGGATTTCTCAAGCATACCTGTTGCTTTAATAGAGAAAGCATACAAAGATGACTATTACGATGAGATAGAGATTCTCGCGCCTACATTCGAGGATTACAAGAAGGAATATCGAGAAGAACATCAATGCGAAGTGGAATGTGATGAATGCCCTAATGAGTCATGTTTGGAAGCGTATGAAGAGTGGTATCCAAAGATTCCTATGTGGGGATGGGTATTCGCACCCAAGGATCCGTGTGATAGAGAATGGATAAGAATGCACGCCGATAAGGTTGCCGATTGCGGTTTTATCGTATACGAAACCGATGAGATTGGTGTGTACCTTGGTGTCAACGGTGCAGGCTACGACTTTTACGAAGCGCACTGGCTACCGCTGTACAGAGCACGAGGATTGAAATGGCATATATAACGGAAGGAGGTGAGAGAATATGCACGCATTGATATACATTATAGTTGCGGCTGAGGAAGAGGGTGAAGCGCTTGCAACGGCAGAAGACTGCGTCATGGAATGGACAAAGAAGTATGGTGTGGACTATTATTCCATGCCGAACGAGATTTACTTCAAGGAGAGATGGGGCGAGCGGAAAGTGATTCCGATAGACTCCGAAGAAGGCAAAAAGCTGGTAGAAGAATTGATGATAGACAATGTAAATGTAATGCACGAAGAGTTCAAAAAGGCAGAGGAGGCAATTAGCAAAAAAGATTTTGACGATGCGCTCTATCATCTCAAGATGGCAGGTGGACACCCGTTTAGCATGAACGGTTTCATTGATACTGGTGAGCCATTATTTTCTGAAGAGCAAATCGATATATTGCGTAAAAACGCTTGTGCGAACGAGGAGAAAGTCTGGCTTGTGCCTGTTGATATTCATTACTGAGAAGAAATGCAAGCGATGAATTCACTAATTGATAAAATCAAATCTTTCGAGTGGTGTTGGCATATCAATAGCTCAATAGGAGGACACGATTGCTGGGATGAGAAACTCCAAGCGATAGGTAAGGTAATCAACGCCGAAAAGATAATTAGACAACTCTTTTACACTATGTTCATCGGAGAGGATGCTGATTTGGTAAGAATACCGTGCTTTGCCGAGTTCGATAACGAAGGGACAGGGTTTGAACTGTTCTATAAAGACTCACACACGGACGCGAAGTGGTATATGAAGAAAAAATGTTAGGAGGTAGTTAACATGCCAAAATGCCCGAAATGTGGGAAAGAGATAGACTATCTAAGGGATCTCATGTTGGAAGAATTCAAATTGACAGTTGACGAGAACGGCTATGTTCATTACGAGCTTGTTGACGCTTCGGTTCTTAATCGTGGCGATGAATATAAATGCCCCAAATGCTCTGCGCTTCTATTCAGAGATGAGAAAGAAGCGGTAAAGTTCCTCAGGGGCGAAACATCACAAAAACGAGAGTAGCGTGCGCTGGTTGGGATCCCAAGTGCTACTCGTAAGCGGCTTTTCCACGCTATCATCACCAACTCCTCGCCTGTTCAGTCTCCTCATCTCCAGATAGTATTCATAAGCTTTGTTTTTTATCCACTGTGAGCGAGTGTGGTTGGTAATGCACTTGCGATAGAATTCCATCCCTAAATCCGCCTGTTTCTGTTTGACAATAAGAAATGGCCGCACTTGCTTGAGTATTTTATATGTCTTTTCACCACCCACGCTCCAAACTTTGAGATCTTTCCAATTTTTTGTTTTATATCTCCTCCATGATGTCCAACCACCATAGTTCGCTTCGAGCCAGTCAATTAGCCGAGTGTCGGTGTTCGCTATTACCAGTCCGAGAAGATAGGCATAATAATTCTTTGAAGGTTGGCTGGCGTGGTAAATAAAAATCATCCCTTCTGCATCAATGACTGAAGCGAGATAAATCAATTTTTCCCTCTCGGTTAACTCCAGTATCTCTCGTTTTGTGTGTGATTCACATGCTATGCAACCACTTTTTCCACGAGCATTCAATTCATGCATTTTGGCATGGTACGTTTCCTCTCTTGATATTAACCATCTCGGTCTTAATACCCCTTTCTGTTTCAACCTGATACAATTCCGGTAGAAGTCTATTGCTAATTCTGCTTGTCGGTCTTTTAATAAAAGATATGGTTGAACATCGCAGATTAACTTATATGCATCTTTGTCATGCAAACGCCACTGCTTTAACGGCTTGCATGTCGTAGGAGGGTTGCATCCGTTTTTTACTTTACCGCGAAAGTTCCTAATTAGCCACCGTATTATATCAAGATTTGTACTTGATATATCAAGGTTAAGCTGGTATGCTTTTCGTCCCGCTGATAGATACTGCCGTATGCTAATACAACCGTCACAATCGATATAACCCGCTAAATAGATTAGCTTCTCCCGCTTATTCATCTCTCCTGTCATCTTTGGCCAATAATAATATTAACTTCCACTATATAAATAGTTTATAGGGTGCAGCGTATGACATTGTTTTTTCTCTGTCATCTTTGGCCAGCGCTGCACCCACTCCTCTGATCTTCATAAAAAGCTCTAAAAAAACATTAAAACCGAATTAAAATGGTAAACATAAGTAGCTTAGTGGAAGCTTTCGGTAGCGATAGCAAGAAAGACGGGAAATATGAGCGAAGACGCAAAATAAAAGCGATACTTATAACAGTTCTCTTCGTAATGTCCACAGCGTCGTTTCAAGATTTCGTTTTGGAAGAAGCTGTACAAATGTACAATTTCGGTATTATGAGCATAGTGATGAACAAGGACTGGGACATGCTTAGAGAAGAGCTACCAAAGTATCAAGCATTCCACGACACATGTCTGAAATTGCACTATGTCTGTACTGTTCTTAATCCTTTCACAGGCATTTTCTTTCAAAACTTCTACGAAGCGGATCAATACAAAATAGATGTATGGACGCGCTTAGTAAACCGTCACGACAGCAGATTCCGAATAGTGGTTGCGGGCGAGGTAGTGGATGCGCATGTAAACGGTGATGGTACGGGTGTGATAATAGTTGATACAGGGAGTGTAAGGGAATATATTGTGGTACCGTTCCCGGAGGTGACACCGATGCCGAAGAAGGGCGAGTTAGTGCAGTTGGAATGTGCCGAAAAGTACATTAGGGGCACGAAAAGGCTGGAGTTAGTGGAGTTTGCGGCATGAGGTGAAGGAAATGAAACCGAAAATAAGTGAAATAGATAGCGGGTACTATCGTGTAACACTTGGTGATGGCAAGCCTGGCACGGAGGATTGGCGTGCTAACGGCACGGTGCTAGTAGAGGCAACGATTGCGAATTACGTGATGAAGCGGTTGGGTAAGCGTGAGATAGACCGAGAAGTGCTTGTTGAAGCTGCAGCGTTCCAGCAGGAAATGGATGCAGAGATTGAAAAGCGAGAAAACAACGACGGGAAATTGCAAACACTGTTCCAAAACTTCCAGAAGCAATCAAAAAACGAAACTGGCGAAATAAATGAATAATAGGAAGTGAGATAGGAAATGGAAGAAGGAGAAGCTACCATAGGAATAAGCTACGACTACATCGTTAATGCAGCGATGGCAATAATAGAGAGGCAGCGCTACTTCGATGAGTGCATACGAAAAAACGGGAATAATGAATAAAAATGTTAGGAGGTGATGTGTGATGGTAAGTGTAGAGGATTTGGATGAGACATATGTGCCGCGTGCAAGACTCGAAAAGCTACCGACGAAGTTCACTGGTAGAGTACTGCGAATCGAGGAACGAGAAGACACTAACTATCCGGGCTACAGTGCGCTCTACATGGACATAGCCGTTGAGGACCCGAAAGCGGCGGAGCAGGCAGAGGGCGAGCTGCTGACGCAGAAGTTACGAGGTATGCACATCCACGAGCTTTTAGTGCCTGCGATGCAGAAGCTGGGAATAACGGACACGGACGAGTTGGTTGGTAAAGTGTTCACGTTTGAACAGAAGATGCCTTCGTTTGAAGGCAGTAATCCAAGGTGGATACCAGTAGCGACACCAAACGGTAAGAGGAGGCGCCGCAAGCGAGCAAACTGAAGCGCTTGCACGCGTATAAGCCAAACCATAAAAAACTTTATTTTTTTACTGTTTCCACTCGCCATCTCGATATAAAAAACGAAACACACGAAAAAATAGGAGGTAATGTATATGGAAATAACAATAAGCGAGGATAAAAAACAAAAACTCTTGAGAGAATACGGAAGAGACTACAAGACATACCTTACATCCGGCGGTGGCGAAGTAACGATATATTTTATGGGGACTACTTCAGGGATGGAATATGTCTTAACTGAAGCTGGAATCGCAACCGACGAAGAAATAGCAAAGATACAAGAAAAAGTAAAAGAAGAGTTAGAAAAGAAAAAATTGATAGGGGGTGATGTATATGAAAATAACTGTAAATGAAGAACAGAAAGAAGAGTTCCTAAGAGTATACAGGCACGACTTTGAAACAAGCTTGGTGTCTAAAGGAGAAGTTAGTAGCTATTACTTAGGAATGTGTACAGGCATAGAGTTTGTCTTAACAAAGCTTGGAATTATAACTCCTGAAGAAATAGGAAAGATGCAGATAGAGATAAGGGAAGAGCTGGAAAACGAGCGGGACGAACCAAGAATTTACGAATAGTTTTTTTTTCTTGGACTCGCGTAAAAAACGAATTTAACGAATTAAAAATGAAAACGAATGGTTTTGGAAGGTTAGATTTTATAGTGAGGCAGCGCGGGCGAGAGATTCTAAGGATAGTGCATTTCGATTCGCTTGGACTGTGGTTCAAGCAGGATGGTGCTGGCAATGTGATGCCGATAACAGCAGAGCAGGCATTGAAGTTGATAAATGTATGGAAGGAACACTACAAGGATGTAAAAGCGAGCATAAGTGGAGGGTTAATTCATTATCTGCAGACACAAGAGATTACGAACATTGAAAAGCGTATACAGGAATTGAAGAATGAGAGAAGCGTTGCTATAAGCGGGTTAGTTTTTAGTGGGAGGTGATGCAAAATGGGATTAGCGTGGATGCAAACGCTGGTTGAGACAAATTCATACACAGCGCTAAGTTAGACTTTGCTCACTTGGAATGCCAGTCTTAAAGAAATAATGGAATACATGAAGGAGCATCCAATGCCAAAGAGCGTGACTTATAAGAACGCGGATGAACTAATAGAAGACATAGAAAATGCCGATGGGATAATAACTATAGCCAACAACGAAACAGAAGAGTTCAAAACATGGTTTATAGAACTGATAAACGCGTGTTGCTGGTGAATTTGCAAAAAACGATAATAGCGAAATAGTAATGAGGTGATAAAATGGAAATATCCGAAGAAATAGAGAAACTAAAAGAAGCGATTGCAGTATTAAGCAGCTCTGTAGTAGAGCTAAGAGCTTCAATAAAAGCACTAAATGAAAGGATAGAACACATTGAAGAAGAGGACCTATCCATTTCAGACATGCTTGAATACATGGAAATAAAAGAAGAGTGATGAGAAATGACAGGCAAAATAAAAGGTAACAGCATCGAATTGGGAATGCGCTGCGATAGTCTGGCGAAAGACCTTGTGCTAGCGGACACAGAGACATTGCTGGAGATTAAGGACAGCCTTGAACGGCTAAGTCATGTCGTCGAGAATGCCTTATTCGAGTTGGAGTTGCTTGAAGACAAAATCGAACAGCCGTGCTTAGAAATAGTGCGAGCGAGCATCGCAAGAGCAAGCATCGCAAAATAAGAGGTGAAATGAGCCGGATAATTACTTTCTTTAGGTGGTTGAAGTGGTATCTAAAAGGAAAACCAATGGTGCAATACCGTGGTTATCACTGCGGTATTTGTGGTAAATGGGTAGACGAACCTTTCAGTGTGCCGGAATACCAAAGCGCTGGGGAATGGTGGGACACTTGGGGCGTGTGTGAAGAGTGCGTAAAAAAGTGAAGGGGGGATATGATTTAAGGAGTAATATGGAAATGAAAAAACGAGATTAGTGAAATAATAGATTAAGAGGTGGTAAACCATGAAAAGAGAAGAAATGCTAAGGAGACTGGAGAGAGGCGATGACCCGCTCGACTTGTCCATTCAGAAATGGCAGGATATAGTGGACTGCTTGCAGAAGATTCGGAGTGTGCGAGAATTTGATGAAGACTTAGAACGCGGCGGAGATAACTGTGCACTATGCGAAACATTTCCAGATTGCAAGGGATGTCCGGTATATGAAAAGACTGGGTGCACAGATTGCGCGAGAACAGAATACTATCGGTTCCGGTTAGCTTGGCGGAGAGCAGACTTATGGGCAATGCGAGATGCAGCGGAGAAAGAACTGAACTTTTTGAGGAATCTGCAACACTGATATATGGCAGTCCAAAAGTATGTGGAGAAAATCTAACAAAAAACGATAGGAGTGAATGAATAGGAGGTGATAATATGGGATTAAAGGAAGCGTTCATCAATGAAGTAAGACAGTACATAAAAGAACATCCAATGCCAAAAAGTGTGATTTACAAGAGCGCGACCGAGCTAATTGAACACTTAGAAAATGCAGACGGAATAATAAGTGTAGCTAGTAGCGAGACAAAAGAGTTCAAGAGTTGGTTCATAGACCTTGTAGAAACATGCATCACTAAATCGCAAAACTTGGTATGAAAAAACGATAAGGGTGAAAAATAAGTTAGGAGGTGATGTGTATGAAAATAGAAGAACTGAAACAAAACTATACCGCGATTGCCCGTCTAAACCTACTGCCAGAGAAGTTCACAGCAAAGGTAGAGTCAATCGAGGAGCGCGAAGATGCAAAGTTCCCGGGTTACGACGCATTATACATCCGCGCAAAGATTACCGATAAGAAAGTTGTCAAAGCTGTTAATGGCGATGTGGTAATACAGAAGTTCCGCCCGATGCATGTAACAGAACTTCTCGTGCCCGCAATGGAGAAGTTAGGCATCCGCAGCACCGAGGATTTGATAGGCAAGACATTCACATTCACAGCGCAGTCGCCATCATTCACGGGAAGTAACCCTAGGTGGGTACCTACCGAAGTGGACGGCAAGCGGGCGCGCGGGAAAAATAAAAGCGCGAATTAAAGCGCTATTTGAAAGGTTTGTAAAACTATTTTTTTTTTATTTTTTATTTTTTATTTCTGGGTTATGTGAGTTTATCAAAAAACGGATTTAGCGAAATAAGCAATGTTGGGAGGTGATGTGTATGAAAAAGAACTTACTAAAAGAAACACTCGAAGTGTTGTGGCAACACGGCAAGAAATCTAAGGATGTGAAGTGGTGTGGCATTCCCGGATTTGGCTACTGCAGTTGGAGCGAGTTTGCTGCAGTAGCAGATACGGAGTATGACAGTGGATACGGTGCAACCAAGGTAGAGAAAGACTTGGTAATTGTAGGAGAAGACTGGTGGCTTGAGCGGCGCGAATACGACGGTTCAAGCTGGTGGGAGTTCAAAACTCTCCCGGTAAAGCCGAAAAATCACCGTGTGCCAATGCCAGTTATAAAAACATTATAAAACACTATTTTAAGATTTGCATTTTTTATTTTTTGTTTTTGCGATTTAAAAAACGAATTGGGTGAATTAAAAGAAATAGGAGGTGATGTGAAATGAAAAGAATATTCGTAGGAAAGAAAATAATAGCGAACCAAAAAGTTGTGTGGGATAACCAATGCCGAACAGCAATGTTCTGCTACCACTGCGAGTTACCAATTCTGGCAACGACAGAGGAAATACCTGAAGATTTTCGATGTCCCCGATGTGGCTGTCCACACTTCCAGACACTGGAACAGAAAATCCAAGAGGAGAAAGACCTTGACCTATTCAGAGAAAGAGCAAAAGAGCTCAGCGAGAACGAAGCGCGAAAAATCGCAGAGTTGGAAGCTATAAGGCATATACCCTATTGAATTTTTTTCTTTTTTTATTTTTAGGACAATTTCTGTTTCTTAAAAACATTAAGGGTGAATTAAATAAAAGTTAGGAGGTGATAGTCATGGAAATATACATTGACGGTTCATCTAAAGGAAATCCGGGACCATCAAGGATAGCTGTGGTTTCACCAGCCACAGGATTCAAAGTCATCAAAGATATTGGCAACGGTACGAATAACCGTGCGGAGTATCTGTCGTTGGTGTATGCGTTGATATATATCAAGCATTTGAAGACAAAAGAGGAAGTTACAATAAAATC
>JAPDIG010000002.1 GCA_025966525.1 Candidatus Methanophagales archaeon
GTATCGCAGGGTATTAACACAAAGGAGGAGTTACTGAATGGTAGTTGGTGGAGGGGGCTTATAATTATTTTCCATTTCATAAAAAATAAAAAGGAGTAGAGTCTTCAAATTGGCAACTTTACTCCTTCGAAACCGTCCTTTATCTCTTTTACAATTTCTGCTGCTGTCATGCTTTTACTACTCACCGCACTTGGTGTGTAAATCCAAGTTGTAGAAGCCGTGCTTACCACTTCTTCTGTTGTCGTATTCGTCAACGAAATGACGTAGCACCCACAGAAACTTTCGTTTCCCCAGTCTTCCACAGGAATTGAAATCTTAAATGACATATAGTTAGTCGACATATTTATCGTTGTCTGCCATATTCGCGTCCAACTGTTTTGATCTGGTATCCCAAAATACCACTCAAACAGCATGTTTTGGGCAATACCCGTTGGATTCGCAAGCTGAATTGTTGTAGTGATCATATCACCAGGAGAATATTCTTCCTTATCAGTAGAAATGGAAACTTCTGCTATTATGTTGAAGTTTATTTCTAATCTCTCTGGTCCTCTATGCCTGGTTGCATAGCCCGTTGCTAGACTAAAGGGACTACGTTCATCCCACGAACAGATGACCGGTATCGAATGAATACCGACAGGCGTTCCTTCTTCCACGTGAACCGTGATTTTTATCTCTTTCTCATACCATGGATTTAACGTGTCTATCCCAATTACTGCGGGTCCTATAACAGATATGTTTCTTGTGCTTTCAAACGTTAACTTGAGATTTCTCGCACCGCCAGGTGCACTTCTCACTGTCAAGACAACTTCTTTTGTCTCTCCCGGATAGAAGTCTGCTGGTTTTACATCTGTTATGATAACTTCGCTTGGATAACCGAACTCGTTGGTGCCAATCTGGTCAGTAGCAGGTCTTTCCCCCAACGTGGGTGACATCGTCACTAACACCGAAGCAAGCATTACTGCTGCCAGCACAATACCTATTATTGCTCTTTGCACCCAACCCTCTTCTTTCTCTCTCGTTTCATTCATTTTTTAGCTTTCTCACCTCCATTCTCTTTTTATCCTTCACTTCCTATTTAAAACTTTCTGTTTATTTATTCGAAATCCGGCAACGCTGAACACGCTCGACATCGTACACATCCTGCCTTGTTCTTCCTCCAGCTCATTCCTTCGTCATGCATTATCTCTGCTACCTCTTCATAGATGTAATACATCCTATCCGGGCTTGGCGGTTTCTCTTTTTCCAGCATTGATCCCGGTATAGGACGCAGAGGCACGATGAACGGATAAACACCAAGCTCAGCCAATAACTTACTACCCTCTATAATAGATTCGTTGCTCTCACCCAGTCCTGCAATTACATAACTGCTGACTTGACAATCGCCAAAAATATCTACACTTCGCTTCCACGCATCTATATAATGCTGAAACGGTATCTCTGCTTTACACAAAGCTACTTCTTTTAGCACTTCCCTGTCAAAGGACTCTACGTGTATGCCCACAGTATCCACCGAATCGTAAAGGGCGTCTATCTTACTGAGTTCCTTCGGTGGCTCAAATTGAGCATGGATAGGCAACCCAGTTGCTTCTTTTATCGCTCTCGCCGATTCTGCAAGGTAATTTATACCTTTGTCAGGAGTAGCTGTTGTGCCTGTGGTAAGCGTCACATGCGTTACATGGTCTAATTTCTTCGCTGCAATCGCGACCTCTGCGAGGTCATCTGGTCTCTTCCTCGCTATTGTCGCACCACTTTTCAGCGACAGTTCTATTGCGCAGAACTTACACCGCTTTGGCGTGTTCCAATAAACACAGGTTTGTATTGTGGTAGTAGCTAAGCAATCAGCGCCGTGCAGAAGTGCAATTTTATGATAAGGTATGCCCTCCCTGGTCTTTAGCTCTTGAAACTTTGCACTCGGAAATCTCACCTCAGCAATTCTTTCACCATTTCTTTTTATTATATATCTTCCATCTCCATTCTCGCTTTCAGTTTCAACGCTGTAAGGTGATGTAGAAACAAACCAGCTCTGTGTTGGAACGTTTGCTACCGTGTTACCAAAAAGAAACATCCCACCGGCTGCGGGGCCCGCACCTGCTTTCCTACCTTTATCTAACCCCGATACTCTTGCACCTAAACTCAATAATTCAATCTTCAAATTTTTAGTTTCCATCGTAATCTACAATCATCATAAAGATACCACCGCCACCTTTCTCACCTCTATCGGCTTTATCACCCTATTTCTTATCTCCTCTCTTACTTTCTCAATCCTCCTCATTTCGTCCAATGAATACATCCTCTCTCCACACTGAACACAAACCTCCGCTTTCACTCCTTTTATAATATATGCCTCCCCTTCAATCATCTCCTGCACCTCTACAATGTCTTCTTTCGTATCTCCACCGCAAATTGGGCACTTTCCTACTTTCATTTCCTCCTCCTTTCAAAGTCTATTCATCTCACCGGGTCTGATGTATATACTGTTACGACTATCAACATATTAATGTGCTGGGGTAATGAAGAGACCACATGAATCGGTTTATCGTCTGACTTCCCATACAAAAGGCAACTTGGGAATGGTCTATCGTCCACATATTCCTCTATAACTTTCCCATTTTCAATTGCCTTCAGCACTTCATCCGCACTTATACCATCCTTTGCCATTTCAATTCTCGCATGATCCGTGAATTTTATTTGTCTTCTTCTTATATTTTCTGCGTTCAATTCCATATCACGTTTTTACACTCAAATCCTTAATCTCCACTGCCATTTCCCCCTTTTACCTATCAATTTGCTTATCTCATCGCTTGTTATCATTCCGATAACCTTTCTATCCTTATCTATCACTGGTAACGCAGAAATGTTATATTTCTCCAATTTTCTAATCACCAACTCCAGAGGTTCTTCCGGATCTGCGGTCATCACTTTTCTTGTCATTATCTCCGCCAAATCCTCATGTCGCTTTGCCACTGCCGTTGATATATCCCAGGCTGTTACTATTCCTACCAGTTTGCTCTCTTTTGATATAACAGGGATATGCGTGATTTGGGTCTCCATGATCAATTTTGCCGCATCTCCTATGCTCGCCCTTTCACTTATCGTCTTCACTTCTCTTGTCATCACATCCTTTACCAGAGGCAGCTCCTTCGTCTGTTTCATTGGTTTGAAGACGGTGTCGGTTGGCAGTCTCTCTACCGGCAGCGATAATAAAAACTTCCCTGCCTCTAATCCACGCTTCAATTCTGCAGCAATTTTACTCGCCATGTAAAAACTGGAAAGGGGCGATGTTGGCACTTCCTTTCCTTCTATTTCTATCAATCCCGATTTTAGTTCCTCGTATGTTACTCTCCTCAATACAGGTCGATCTCTTCTGCTAACACCATAATCAAGCACTTCTGTTACAATATCTCCGTCACTTATCCCTGTTTTCCTCGCTATTCCTTCATTCAGTACTGGTATCGGTATCCCGATGCCAACGTAGAGAGTCACACCATATCCGTAGAAGGTAGCACCTTTGAGGAATTCAGCACTCATTTCCTTCAGGTTCCCTGCAACCATTAAAGTTCCAAAGCTGTTAACAGGATTGTGTTGCGTCCCTTCTCCTATTACATATCCTCCAGCACCGGAAAGAAAAATCCTTGTTCCCACTCCTATGGTCTCGAAGTCAGGATCGTTAAAAAGAGGGGAAAGTGCCCCTGCGCCACAATAATTCGCATTCCGGTAATTGGGAAGCAGCGTGCCCATATAGGTGTATAAAGTTCTGTCTGTGGAGTTCGTCGCAACTACATACCTTTGAGATGAATTCCTGGGATTTAACATCATCGCCTGATTCAGGTCTTCAAGAGTAATTGTTGTTCCTATTTCCTTACGCGGATAACAATCCGTGCCGTAGCCGATAGCCTTCATTTCTATGGGTTTGCCTGCTACTAAATCTTCTATCACATATCCACCGCCATATTCGGCTCCTTTATCCTCTGATGGTTGTGTTGCCCCTAAATAGGCATCCACCGCTGCAATTCCGGTATACGCCTCTACATCGTTAAGCCATACCCGCTTCATTTTTATTGGTGGGTCAGCGTGCCCAAAGTTGATGAACACGCCCGAGGAGCACATGGGACCAAAAGTCCCGGTGGTTACAACATCCACTTCCTTCGCCGCTTCTTCTACTCCTAACTCGCTTACTATCTCGCTCATTTTATCTGCTGTCACTACATGAACACTTCCATCCACAATTTTTTCGTTTATCTCTTCTATACTTTTATTTCGCATAATATATTTTCCTCACAGGCCACGATATTTCAATTCCTTCTTTATCATATCGTCCCTTTAATGCCTTTATAAATTCATGCATAACTAAGTACTTTGCCACTGGTTCCTCCACGCGCAAAATAACCGAGAAGTTTATGTTTGAGTCTCCGAAAGTATGGTACCTGATGAATGGTTCAAAGGTTTTAATCGCTCCCGGGACGGTTTCCTGTATGTGCTTCGCTACATCAATCGTGACTTGCTCTACCTTCTCCAGATCCGACCCATAAGCGACACCGCACTGAACTACCGCCGCCATCTCCATGACTGGCAACGAGTTATTTACGATTATACTCTCCGCGAGTTTCGCATTTGGGACAATGACAAGTGTATTTGGCAGGGTTCGGACCCTCGTGGATCGCCAGCCAATATCTTCCACAAACCCGGAAGGACCTCCCTCTATGTCTATAAAATCCCCAACATTTATGGGTCGGTCTGTGATAATATGTAATCCTGCGAAAAGGTTTGAAAGCGTATTTTGAAGTGCCAGTGCAACTACTAAGCCACCTAAACCAAAAGCAGCGAGTAAAGGACTTATTTCTATCTCAAAATGGTCCATAATCATTAAAAAAGCTATTAAATAGACGACAGTTGCAACCACACTGCTCATCAATTTCGGCATCCGCTCAAATTTCTTCTGCACCCTCAGCCACCTACTTATCAGAACGCCCAAAATCCGGGATACAATCAAAGATAGCAACAATACCGTACCAACAAAAAATACCGCATCTATCTTCGCAGAGAAGGGTGCAAGAACCGATAGAGATTTCAATGCGAAATAAAAGCCTGCGAAAAAGATAAAAATACATAACGGTTTTGTAATTATTTTCAATATGATATCATCAATATCGGTCTTTGTTCGAGCTGCAAATGCCTTAAGGTATATTACGAGGACAAAATGAACTATTTTGGTGAGAATAGCGAAGCTTGCCAGAATTAACACGAATTGAAAATATTCATTCCAAATCAAACTCTCTATTTCTATCACCGCCATATTTTTATTGTATTTTGAGCTTAGATATTAGAGTTTGTTTAGACCTGAACTCTGCCTCACCACCCCACAAGTCCAGCAGGTAGAGTGCTTAGATGCTATACCACCGCGGAGCAGATTATATTTGAGCATTCACTCCCCTGAAGTCGCATATATTTCATAAGGCATTATCTTCTTATTTACCTTTTTCTTCCCTTTCAACTTACTTACGAGGTCGGCGGCTTTCTCCTTCTTCTCGCGCTTCTTCAACCGCTCCAATATAGTTGCCATCTCTTTTTCTTTCTCTGCACCGCCGTATTCCTTCTCTTCCTCTTTTACATATCCCTCTTCCTCTTCTATTTCCTCTTCTTCCCCTTCCATTCCTTCAAAAACCATTACATCCACAACCACTTTGACTCAACCCCCTTATTATCTTTTATTTTTTTTTTTGATCAAACTTTCTTCTAAAGTAAGTTTGTTTAATAAATTATCTTGTCAGGATATAACCCTTTTGCTGCCGATAAAATCTCCTCTATTTCTCTTCCCTCTGTCATTTCCGCCCACATTTCTTCCTTATTCAACATGAACGGTTCGTCCAGCATTATTTTCGCCTCATTAAGCACCATCGTTGACCAGCTTACACTCTTCACATGCGGCCCATACCTTTTCAACAGCTCAGCTTTGAAAAATTCTCTCGTTTGCTCCGGTGCATTACTCAGCGCGTATTTCACTCTATCCGGTAGGGAAGACCAATCAACTTGCGGCAATTCCCGCTTTGCGAATGTCAGCGACTCCTTCGGATTGAAAAGGCAACTGCCTTTCAGACTTTCCTCTCCATCCCCGAGGTAATACATCACACTTTCATCCAACAATGCATATTGGTTACAGATGCTTATTCCTTCGGAAGCGCTTTTCGGCTCGTAATTCACAAGCAATGCCAATTTCGTCACCCAGTCTATCCCATCCACGCATTCTTCCACATGCCGAGCTTCCAGCTTCTTTATCACTTCCTTTAAACATTTTCTCCCTATTCTATCCCATTTCCCTTCTACTCCCTTCTCTTCGTACATCTTCTCTATTGCTTCGAGATAAAATAGTAGAATGGAAACAGCGTCTGTCCTACTGCCGTCCTTCAACTTTATCTTCCACTCGCATTCCTGCGTATCCAGTGATATTTTCTTGAACGCACTCACCGGGTCTTCTATCTCCGGAGCGTCATCCAGGAACCCCAATTCAAATGCACAAATTACCATTGCTTGCGCAATATCACGCAAGAAAATTGCGTATTCAGAACGAAGTGCTTCGTAATGTATATCGTGCAGTCGCCAGTATTTGCGTGCAGCATGAGGTTGGTCTCTCGTGTTTAAGATACCCCTGCTAACGGTGGTGGAAAGAGAAGATTTTTGAACAACAAACATCGCTCTTGGCGAAATAACGAACTTCACGCCCTCTTTTCCAATGGTCTTCCCAGAAACGACATCGCCTGACCCAGTGAACAATATCCTTGTAACAACCCAGGGTATTAGCGCTTTTTCTACACGACTCCAATCCTCACACGCTTCCCTTTTTGTTATTATATTCCCGTGCGTGGCGTATGTATTGGTATTTACTTTTTCCCCTTTTCCTATGTGTACGCCACTGCTAACAGCGCGACTGAAAAAATTGGCGACATTATTTTTATGAATAGCTACTTTTTTTTTCAAAGCCCGGCTCGCCTCTTTTGAGCCTATAAAAGCGTATATCTCCGATGCTTTATCGTATGCCACGGCATCAAAGGGGTTATTGTAAGAAGGCGTGGATATTTCAAGATGTCCCATATCGTTGTAAATCCGGCAGCCATTCTCACCAAACGAAGACGCGATTCTCGCTTCGTGCGCTTCCTGTGATACTTCGGTGGCGGTGTCCCACTTCACATCGTGTGAAAATCGTCTTCTTTTTAAACCCTGAATCGCGGCGTTAACGAGCAAGGATGGATTTAAACCCGCTTTTGCAGTCACTGGATATTCCTGCTCCACCCCTCTTATCTTATTCTCCGTCCCTTCCCCAACTCCCTTCCTCATTATGCCATTATATCTCTTCTTCCTCTTCCTTACACCTCTTCTCCGCCCTGCTTATCTCTTCTATCTGATCCGTTATCCTGTCCTCATCCCATCCATCCAGTTCATCAAATCTATAAGTTTTGTTATTAGAATACAGCAAATAGTCCAAATAAGGATTCCTGACGATTCTGTTTCTTATTTCACGGCTTATCTCCTCCTCCCAGCCCCTTATGTCCTCTTCCTCCGCCAGAAGTCGCACAAGAACTTGCCTTGTCGCTTCGCCCCTTCTCCTCTCACGTAAAAACACCACCACTGCACTCGGCATCCTCGCAAGTTCCGGATACCTTTCAAATAGCCTTGAATATTCCTCACCACTTGGTCTGCCCATGTCTATCTTTATCTTTGGCTCCCTGTTTATCGTTATCTTATTCCAGCTTAGTGCAGCATTATCAAATTCTGATGCGAGTCTTACCCTCAGCTCTGCTCTGGAATTCTTTGGAGGAAATAACAACGCTTCTCCTATCTCCTCTTCTGTTAGTACTCGCTCCGCCCCTATCCTATCCGCTACGCGCTCGTATAGGTCATAATTACAAAGATTGGTGAAATCAAACGAAGCTGCTATCTCTTTCTCCACTTGCTCATCCATCATGTAGATGCTCCGGTAATCAAATTTACCCTTTGATGTGTATTCATATTCAAAATCATCTATTTCATTCTTTATCACCCATAACTTCATCACCCATTCCAGACGCCGCATCACGTATGGGTCCTCAAGCAATCCCTGCCTGAACTTATCACAAAGCCTCTTAAACGTATCCAAAACATATTTGTCCCAGTAAGATGTCTCTCGTTCCTCAAACAACTCCTCTATTACCGCAAGATAACCCGCCTCAAGGTAATCAATCGCTAACTCAGTCCTCCCATTTGTTAACTTTATCCGCCAATCACCTTCGGTATTCGTCGAGATGTCTTTAAATGTTTGAAGTGGATTCCAGATGTCATCTACATGCGAGAGCTTACCGGTTTCTATTGCGTCCAATACATAGGATGTAAGTGCATTATTGAGCAGCCGTGTAACCTCAGAGCGAACACCCTCACCTGATGTAATATGCACACGGTATTTATCTTTTGTACTCAACGGCTCGTCACGTGTCGATAATATCGGCCACTGTGAAGGTGATTCAGTGAGAACCCGCTTCGAAACCATCGCTTTCGGTGAAATCACATATTTCAACCCTTCTTTCTCTGCTATAAATCCGCCAGCGCCAAAGAATATCTTCCGAAGTACTAAAAATGGTATGAGCAAATTCTCTTTACCCACAAATTTCCTCCTCTCTACCAGGTATGATTCGTGCGTGCCCCTGCTATATCTCTTGTCTATCTCCACATTTGCTTTCCAGCATTGGATGTATGTGGTGTCATTCCCTCTTTTCCTTAACTTCTTCCTGTATCTTTCGTTTGCTTTTTCCACTCCTATCTGCATGTATAACTCTGCCGCTTTATCATATTTCAGCACCTCAAAGGCGTTTCTGCATTCAGGCGTGGCTATCTCCAGGTGACCGCCGGTGCAGATGTAAATCCGAGAGCCATTTCTCAAAAAGCCATCGTTCCTCCTCCGCAACTTCGAGCATATCGCGTCCGTTCCATCAAAAAAAGTATAATTCTCAAGCGCACGAATCACTTCATCTACATGATAAAATCTCGCATATCTGTACAAGCCGGGCGATTCTGAACTTATGCCGACTCTAAATTCGTGCTCCAACCCTTGCCATTTGTTCAAATCGTCCCCCATTTTTTTAAAAATGCATTCCTGTTTCTTCTTCTGGCATTCCCTCATACCCTGATGCTAATATCTCCTCTGCTCTTCGCTGCACAAACTTGTCAAAACCTTCTTTCAGGTGCCTCATGTTCACTCCTATTTCTTCTACGCGTTTGTACCGCTTCTGCAGTTCTTCCGTCTTGCTTCCTGCATCCAATATCGCTGCGATTCCCTCCTTATCCCACATCCTCCTCATATCCTCGTTGTTGATAATTCCTTTTTTAAGCATCAGCAATGTCCTCTCCTCTAACGCCTTGTCCCTCGCATAGTTGAATATCTGCGCTATAAACCTCCCGGTTATCGTATCTGCTCTCTTTATCCTCCCTATTTCTGTCTCAACGTACTTATCACTGTACATGTAGCCAATAATCTCCTTCACCAGATGTGACCTCGCCTCTTCTTCTCCTCCTTCTTCCTTTATCAGGTAGTGGTCAATAGGAATTTTTTTAGCATAGAGCGAGGCAATGGAAGACGCAGCTTCCTTATCCGGCTTTGGAACCTCAATTATCTTGTCAAATCTCGCTCTGAATGCGGAATCTATGAGGTACAATCTGTTCGTTGCTCCTACCACCGTAAGGTGTGGATGCAGAGCATGGAAACCTTCCAACAGGTCCAGCAGTTGCCCGGTGACTCTCTCTGGTGCTCCGGAAGAGCCAGTGTACATGCCCCTTTCCTGTGCTAACGCATCTATCTCGTCAAAGAAGATTACACCATAGTCATTTTCTCCTTCTTCTAATTTAGCGTTCGCTGCCTCAAACACCATCCGTACATTCTTCTCTGATTCCCCAAGCCACATGCTGAAAAGTTCCCCCGCGCCTACCTTCACAAATTCACAGTTTGGTAGTGCAGATGCCAATGCCTTTGCACACATCGTTTTACCGCAGCCTGGAGGACCATACATTAATATTCTCCGAGAACATTCTCCATATTTTGTGTAATCATCAGGGTTTATCATCGGAAGAATAATACTCTTTATCAATTCCTGTTTTATCTCCTTTAAACCGCCTATGTCATTAAAGCTCACCCCTGGATTCTTTGTGACTTCGTAGCGGGAGAGTTCTTTTGCCTTGTAACACTTCTTTATGTCAAACGTGCCTGGAAGAAGCCCCACTTTCATCCCCTCTTTTACCATTTCCTTTTCTTCTTCGCTTAGCCTTTTGTAGAGCCTGCCGCGTCCTTTCCCGGTTGATATTTCTCCGACCCAGCCCTCGTCGTCCTTCCTTAACTCCTCTATCTCTCCCACCTCTAAATCTACCATCCTATCATACACCTTTGTGATGCCTATGGTAAATCCACTGGGGTTATTTCTGTCGGGGATGCGTCCGATGAACACATATTTGCCTTCTTTCAGCTCTTCTATTTCTTTCCCGGTAAGCGTCCCGTAGGGTAAAGCCTTTAATGCACCATTCAAATTCACAATAGCACCTTCTTCAGTCTTTTCTACTACGAATCCACAGTCCAAAGGTGGCGACCTCGATTTTGATACAAGTTTCTCCAAATCCGCTTTATACGCTTCCGTCTCCTCGTATTTCCTCATCAACCGTCGGTAGTCGCTCTCTAACCGTTCATACTCGTATCTTGGAATATAGTCTCCTCTTTCTTCCATTTTCAATCCCCTTTAATAGATAAGAATTGATTTTATAAAAATGCATTGCCCCGCCATTGTTTTTATATAATTATATTTACAATATATAGTTATAGAAAGATGAAAGAGGAGAAGAGGAAAATACAACTTACGGGAGGTTCTACACTCACCATATCGCTTCCTATAAAGTGGGCAAGAGAAGCGGGCATAAAGCAGGGAGATGAACTGTCTTTAATCCAACGTGCGGATCATTCTCTCCTCGTCATACCGGAGAAGGAGGAAGGAGAGCAGATAAAATCTGCGGAACTCGAACTCTCAGAGCTCGAAAGCTTTGAGGACAACTTCAGGTATCTTATCGCTCATTACCTCGTTGGATATGACCTTATAAAGCTTTTATCACCCAGTGGCTTCGGGGCTGAAGAAAGAAAGCGGATAAAGGAGGAGGTGAGGAAGAGGCTGATAGGCATGGAGGTTGTTGGAGAGTCGTCAAAGGAAATAGTACTCCAAAGCTTTTTGAAATACGAAGATTTTACACTGAGAGATGCGATACGGAGTATGTCTGAGATAATATTGTCAATGCATGGAGATGCGATTTCCGCACTTGAAAAAGGCGATCTAAATCTTGCGGAGGATGTTATAGAGCGTGATAACGAGATAGACCGATTTTATTTGCTTATCGTAAGACAGCTAAAGGCTGCGATGAGCGATCCCGAACTTGCAAAGAAGATAGGTGTGGGCAGGCAGCGCGATAGCCTGGGATACCGAATAATAGTGAAGAGCATGGAGAGAATAGGCGACCATGTGGAGAACATAGCGAAAAATTCCATTCTGATGAATCCCGAAAGTCATGCATCTGTACATGCACCTGTATCTTTAGGGACTCAAAGCCTGGAGGGCATAAAAGAGATCGGCTTTCGTACTGAACACATCTTCACCAAGACCCTGGCTTCCTTATCAAACATGGATATGAAAGAGGCGAATGAGACGATAAGGGATGCGAATGCGCTGATAGATACGTTAGAGGGAATAAATGAGCGAGTTTTGGCAGAAGAGCTGAGTATTACGGATAAAATACATGTTCTTTCTATCCTTGAGAGTTTGGGAAGAATAGCGAAGTATTGCGCTGATATAGCCGAGGTAACGATAAATATGGGGACGTGGATAGCGGGGGAACTGGAATTTTAGGACATTTCACGGAGAATTTTTAGACTGACAACGCCTCCCGTTACCAAATTTGTGTAGTATATGATCAGTCGCCACAAAACAGTGAACACGCCTAATAGGGGAGCTGCTACCAATGCTGAATACAGAGATGCAAGACTGACTTCTGCTACGCCGCTGCTGCCTGGAGTCGTAGGGACAGCCACAATTATAAGCAGGATAAACTGTGCTGCGATTGAGTATATCCATACCGGGTCTGCACCGAAGCCAAGCAGTATGAGCGATGGTATAGCAAACTCCGCGAGCCAGAATGCAAGCGTAAAAATCAAAGCAAGTCCGATAGTGACTTTACCTTCACACTGAAATCTCCGTATGGCATTATAAAAATTGTCCAGCTCGTGATTGACTTTTTCCTTCATCTCTTCCAGTCTCCTGTATCTTAGTTTGAACTTTGAAAACAGGAAGTCAATGACTTTCTTTGCTTTTTCTGGCTTCGCAAGACCATAGGCTACAATTGCGACTCCTGCGCAGAGGCAAACGCCGATGAAAGTGAAGATTGTACATAGAATAATATTCTGGGACAATACCGTTCTAAATAGCAGAAAACTTACTGCTGCGCCAATTGTGACTACTACGACATCCAATGCTCTTTCTCCAAAAACCACTGCTGTTCCGTCTCCCACGGTAAACCCGTTTTTATTTAACAGGTAGATTCTTACGGGTTCGCCACCGAATTGTGACGGGGTGATGCAGGCTGCGAAGTAACTCGCTAAAGTTATTTTTAGTGATTTCAATAATTTCAAATCCTTCTCGCCACCAACGAACTCGCTCATCAGTTTTAGTCGTGAACCCCAGATTATCCATGCTCCGAAATGCATTCCAATCGCAGATAACAGGTATAAGGGGCGAATTTCAGCAAGAATATCATAGGTTGCCAGCGTTGTGGTTAATGAGAGGAGGGCAATTATAGTTATGATGCTTACTGCGAGAGATACTATTAGTAATAGTAATCTTCTGTGGCTATGGTTTCTCATATGAAAATAGATAAGGGAAAGAAAGTATAAAATTAAATGTAAATTGCAATAAATAGGCATAAGAGGTAGAAATGTTAGAGAAATTAAGCAGTTCGTTGAAGGGAACGATTTGGAAGATAGCGAGAGCGAAGAGAATAGACAAGCGAATGTTAGATGAGATAGTGCGAGACATTCAGCGGGCATTGATACAGGCGGATGTTAAGATTTCACTGGTGAAGGAACTCTCGAGTCGCATAAGGGAACGCAGTTTAAAGGAGAAGCTCGCGTTGAATCCGCGCGAGCATGTGATTAAGGTGGTATATGAGGAGTTGATAAATATCCTAGGAAGGGGTGTGGAGGTCCCTTTAGCGGCGCAGAAAATAATGATGGTGGGCTTGCATGGTTCTGGTAAAACATCTTCGTGTGCGAAGCTTGCGCGATATTTTCAAAAGAAGGGGTTAAAGCCTGCGGTTATCTGTGCTGATGTATATAGACCGGCAGCATCCGACCAGCTAAGGCAATTGTGTGATAAAATAGGCGTTCCCTTTTACGATGGTGCCAATCTACCAGACAGGAATGTGATAGGCATAGTAAAAGCAGGAGTGAAAGAATTTGAGAAGTATGATGTGGAGATAATAGACACTGCGGGGAGGCATGCGCTGGAAGAGGACATGATAGAGGAGATAAGAGATATAAAGGAGTCTATAAAGCCAGATCAGCGATTTCTCATTCTGGATGCGAGCATAGGGCAGCAAGCATCGGTGCAGGCTAAGGCTTTTGATGATGCGATTGGAATTACTGGTATTATTATAACCAAAATGGATGGAACCGCAAAGGGCGGTGGGGCGCTTTCCGCGGTCTCAGAAACAAACTCCGGAGTCGCGTTTATAGGCACAGGAGAAAAAATAGATGATTTTGAGAAATTTGAACCCGATGGGTTTATCTCCCGGTTGCTTGGAATGGGAGACATAAAGAGTTTGATAGAGATGGCGGAAGAGAGTTTAAAGCCAGAGGATGTGGACGTAGATATCTTGAAGGGCAAATTTACGTTAAAGGATTTGTATAAGCAGTTAGAAGCGGTGAAGAAGATGGGACCGATGAAGAAAATAATGCAGATGCTGCCTTTAGGTGGACTTGGGTTTGATATAGACTTTGACGACACGATGTATCAAGTTACAGAGGATAAACTAAAAAAATTCAAGGTGATGATGGATTCGATGACTGAAGAAGAGTTGACCGAGCCGAAAGTAATAGATGGGTCAAGACTGAAAAGAATAGCAAGGGGTTCTGGGACGACAACTGCGGAGGTAAACGAGCTGATAAAATACCACCGGATGATGCAAAAGATGATGAAAAGTATGACATCAAGAAGAGGAGCAGGGAAAATACCGATGAAAGGGATGAAAATACCGATGGGTAAGATGTTGAAGAGGATGAAATAGAAATAGAAGTAAAAGCTCAAGAATCAGGTCAGGTCTTATGTTATTCTTGTTCAATACGTAGTTGTGTTTTTGATTGTAAAATCGAAAATATTTCTTTTACCTCTTTCTTTCTTTTTTCTATATCTTCAACACTATCTATTCCAAACTTCTTGAACGCAGTCAGTAATTCCTTTGCAACTTCCGATTTATGTATCCATAAGCAATCAGAACATCCCCAAATAAGACCTCCTGCCTTCGTCTGTATCCATTCGCCACCGGTTCGCTCATCTTCACAGGGATAAAAAGGGCAGAAACACCATGTACAGTCCTGACCGGAAAAATGGCATGGATAATATTCACACGTCTCGTCGGGTCCTACGAGTTTCTGTTCATCCATTACCCTTTTCAGGTGTTCATAGGCAAGTGGATGCATGGAATACCTCTCTACTGTTGCGTCAAGAATCTTCCAAAAGGTGTAACGAAAAAAATAAAAAGCAGGGTCCAGTTAGGACCCCCCAGCCCTTGTTTAATTATCTAACGTCTACACTTTGCAAGAAATACAACCACCGCAATAGCAATCACTGCGAATATCAGTTCGAAACCTGGTGGCTTTGGTGTAGGTGCAGGTGTTTCCGCTGGTGTAGGTGCAGGTGTTTCCGCTGGTATTTCTACTGCTAAGACCCTGTTAATCGTCTCTTGTGGTATAAAAGAGCCACCTTCACCGAGTATCTCTCCTTCACAACCTTTACAGAGCACTTCTGGGTTTTCATGGCACTCTGCGCATTCCTTTGCCTTATCTGTAACTGTATGCGGGAACCATGCACCATACCCTGTGTGTGTCGCATTGTCATAAGCAGCAGTCATGTTCATGAACGGTTTTATCTTACCATCAGCACCGATAGCAAGATGGAAATCGTCAATCACTACTTTCGTTCCCTTTCTGGTATCTAAGTGGCAGTTTACACATTTTGGTGCCCATCCCGTGTGACATGCAGTACAGTCGAGTTTATCACCGTGTATCTTATGCGCACTTACATCTGGTGAATACTGTGTCACCGGCATTCCCTTGACCGTCTTTCCAGGGCTTTTGTGGCAATCCTCGCATGACGTCTTGACCGCCTCAAGCTGGCTGGCTACTGCTTCCCCTGAACCATGCATATCTTCCGCGGTATGGCAGTCCGTGCACGTAAGCCCCTTCTCATAGTGAATATCCGCGGGGTGTGCTACTTCGGCTCCTTCTATCGGAATCTTGCCATGTGCTGGAATCTCCCCTACAAAGGTTGAAGTTTGTTTCTTGAAGTGGCACTGGTCACATGTCGGCATATTCTTGCTCAAATCTTCCTTATGCGGGTCTTCTCCATGGCACTTTTCGCAGGTGGTAGCATGGCATTTGGAACAGTTCCACTTCGCATAATACTCATCCATATCAATTCCGAAATGCTTTGCCGCATACTTCTCGTATTCGCCCTTCATCCCCGCGCCGGTGTAATGTAGCGAAGTCGTAAAGTTTTCAATAACACCAGAATGACAGCTACAACCTCCGAACTCTTCCCCCGCCGCAATCGCTACGCTCACCAGTGATACTGATAACACTACGAAAATCATCAAAGGCAATATCTTCTTTACTATCTTCGCTATTGTAGATTTACAAGGGTCTGCGTATCCTGCATTTCCATCTGTTTTTGGCATTTTCTTCTCCTCCCTAACAAATATCCAGTATTTCAATTTAAGATTTATGGACTATAAAAGACTTTCGGTTTTTTTCTGTCATTTGGCAATGAAGCGAAAGACTTTCTAAATCGTGTATGCTGAATATATTCGCACAAAAATAAAAAATAAGGGGAAAAAACCGAGTTTTCAACTCTACGCAACTCTAACTCGGTAATCCCGCTTTTTCAAGTTCTTTTGTTATTTCTCCTCTGATGTTCACTGATAGTATTTTATTCTTTTGCCCCGGGATTCCCAGTGGTAGCATCACTTCTCTTCCTGGACTACAAGCCCAACATGCCGCATTAGCGTCTAAAACCTCGCCACTTGTATTAAGTAACTGTACATAGAAGACATTGCCGGAAGGCATTATGCCCAAATATGGAACCGGAATGCTGAAATTAAATGTACTATTATACCCCGCTGGTACCGGCACTGAGGTTACTGTTGGAACCCAAATGGTATACTGTGGGATTCCCCAGTAACATTGGAACGTTACGTTTTTCTGAGTTGGATTTGTGATGCTGATGGTAATTGTCATCGTGTCACCCGGCGAGTATTTGAATTTATCTGTGGCGACTGTGACTGTTGGTTTACGTTTATGAGCACCGATTATCCTATCTATTACTTCTTGTGGAATAAAAGAACCACCTTCGCCAAGTATCTCTCCTTCACAGCCTTTGCAGAGCACTTCTGGATTTTCATGGCAGTCTGCGCATTCCTTTGCCTTATCTGTAACTGTATGTGGGAACCATGCACCATACCCTGTGTGTGTCGCATTGTTATAAGCAGAAGTCATGTTTATGAACGGTTTTATCTTACCATCAGCACCGATAGCAAGATGGAAATCATCAATCACTACTTTCGTTCCCTTCCTGGTGTCTAAGTGACAGTTTACACATTTTGGTGCCCATCCTGTGTGACATGCAGCACAGTCAAGTTTATCCCCGTGTATTCTGTGCGACTGCGTATCGTTTGAATACTGAGTCACCGGCATGCCCTTGACCGTCTTTCCAGGTTTTTTGTGGCAATCCTCACACGATATACTCACTGCTTCAAGCATCGTGCTATATTCAACACCCGTACCGTGCATATCTTCCGCGGTATGGCACTCTGTGCATGTAAGCCCCTTCTGGTAGTGGATATCCGCCGGATGTGGTACTTCGGGTCCTTCTATCGGAACCTTGCCATGTGCTGGAGTCTCCCCAATAAAGATCGAGGTCTGTTTCTTAAAGTGGCACTGGTCGCATGTCGTCATATTCTTACTCAAATCTTCCATAACATGCGGGAACTGATATCCTATATGGCACTTTTCGCAGGTGGTAGCATGGCATTTGGAACAGTTCCACTTCGCATAATACTCATCCATATCAATTCCGAAATGCTTTGCCGCATACTTCTCGTATTCGCCCTTCATCCCCGCGCCGGTGTAATGGAGCGAAGTCGTAAAATTATCGGCAATCTCTCTATGACACATCGCACAACTTCCGAAGTCTTCCGCTACTATCGATACATTAGCCAACAAAATGGAAAGCACTGCAACTATCATCACTGGCAATATTTTCTTTACCAATATTCTACACTTTTTTCGCATTTTCACCTCCTTCTTTTTTTACCCCCTTTCCCCTTCCCCTCCCAAATAGCTACTTGCTATACACTTCCCTATGATGACCATAGCTCATATGACTATATAAAACCATATGTTTATAACATAGATCAAATACACTTTTGTAATATCAAATATCTTTATATTTGTGAATAAATTACAATTTAGAGATACAAGACTAAGAAAGAGAGCAATATGATCCGTATAACACAGCTTGTTCATGGAAAAGGGACCGTCAGCGAAGCACTAAAGCATAGAAAAAAGCCTCCGCATCAGGTCCCAAGCAGGCTACTGGCATTTGCCGAAACACGCAGACCCGTGATTTTCTGGAACATCACGAATAGATGTAACTTAGCATGTGCTCATTGCTATATTAGTGCCAGACCTGAATTGGATGATAGAGAAGAGTTATCATTGGAAGAGGCGAAAGCCTTCATCGCCGACCTCGCGGAGATAAGAGTCCCGTTACTTCTCTTCACCGGCGGTGAACCACTGGTAAGAAAAGATTTCTGGGAACTCGCTGAATACGCAACTGAAAAAGGGTTGAAAACTGCACTGAGCACCAATGGCACGTTGATAACAGAGGAAGTTGCATCAAAAATAAAGGCGCGCGGAATTGAGTACGTAGGTGTGTCGCTGGACGGTGCTAAGGAGGAAACGCATGATGCCATTAGAAATCAGCCTGGGTGCTTTAAACGCGCGGTGCAAGCGTTGAGGAACTGTGCGGAAATCGGGCTTAAAGCCGGCATCCGAGTTACCATTACGAGGGACAATTATCAAGAAATAACGGACTTACTTGACCTTGCGATTGAATTAAAAGTGCCGCGGTTTTGCCTTTACTGGCTCGTTCCGAGCGGAAGAGGGAAAGAGATTTATAACCTGCAATTAGAGCCGCAAGAAGTTGCTCATATCTTTGATTTGTTATATCGAAGAGCAAGGGATTTGAACCCTGAAGAAATGGAAATTCTCACTGTTGATGCACCACAAGACGGTATTTATCTGCTGAATAAATTAAAAGGAGATAATAGCCAGGAATACGAAAATGCACTTAAACTACTGCAATATACTGGAGATTCATGTAGTGCCGGTGACCGCGTCGCGAACGTTGACCCGGCGGGTAATGTTTATCCCTGTCAGTTCGCTCAGTTAGAAGAGTTTAAAATCGGGAATGTCCGAGAAAGAAAATTCAGTGAACTCTGGAATGATTCTGAAAACCCCGTCCTTGCGGCATTCCGGGAAAAGACGAAATTCTTGAAGGGAAAGTGTGGTTCCTGCGTTTACAAAGACTTATGCGGTGGGGGATGCAGGATAAGGGCATACGCAGAGTATGAAGATATATGGGCGGAAGACCCGCTGTGTTCTTTTAATCCTGATAGCTGAGAAAGAAGAATATGACCGTAATACCGCCTTCTTATGACATACCGGAGGAGACAGTAGAAAAAGTGAGGAGTCTTGTAAAAGAAGATGTTGGAGACATAGCCTTTATTTTCAAAGTCTTATCCGACCCGCTCAGAATTGGGATATTGAAGGCATTAAATACCGACCATCTTTGTGTATGCGTTTTTGTCGAAGTTACGAATCAAAGGTATTCGCTCCTATCTTACCACCTGAAACAACTGAAAGAGGCGAAATTAGTAGATTATAAAAAGCAAGGTAAGTTTTTAATGTATCACCTGACGGAGTTAGGAAAAAGGATATTGGATATTATCGCAGAGATAAAAGAATCGCTATAATTAATTAATCGCTCGCATTCTTCGACTTTAATCAATCATATAAGCCCCTATCACGTATATTTAACTTCATCCCCTTCTTCAATTCCTTATACCTGTTTCGAAGTGTAACAGGGGTTGTACCTGCGACTGTAGCTATTTTCTTCTCCTCTTGATACTCAACCTTACCACTTAAAGTCATTGCGAGGTATATTGCCGCCGCCGCCGTTCCTGCTGGTGCCCACCCTTTTGTTGCTACTGTTTCTCCACTTTCTTTTATTATTTTTATTGCCCTTTCCCTTACTACATCACTTAATCCCAGTTCAGAGCAAAACCGGGGAATGTAACGTGCGGGGTCAGTCGGTGCAAGCTTTATTTCAAGGTTTCTTAAAAGGGAAAGATATGTCCTTCTTATTTTCCTCAAAGGCATTTTTGATACCTCTGCAATCTCTTTCAGTGTTCGTGGAACTCCGCACTGCCTGCAAGTGATATACAGCATCGCCGAGACTAATTCTTCTATACTCCGTCCCTTAATCAATTTCTGCTTCACCGCTTTTCGGTATAATACTGAAGTTGCCTCCTTGATATAATTCGGCAGCTTGAGCGCACATGCCATTCTATCTATCTCAACGAGTGCGAAGGTAAGAGTTTTTTCACTGCTGTCCATACTTGTCCACTGTAAACGCCTCGCTCGCATAGGCAATTTTGGCATACCTGTACTCAATCCTTTGTCATGTATTCTATAACTCATAGGAGGACCTGTTCTTACCCTTTTAGAGGCTTGTTCGGAGTCATACGCACGCCATTCCGGTCCAAGGTCCACAAGATTCTCTGTTATTACCATTCCGCAATCAGAACAGTAAAGTTCCCCATGCTTCGGATCTGTCACTATATTTTTCGACCCGCATTCTGGACATTCTCTTATTCTGTTAGTCATAATCATTATCTCCTCCAAAGAGAAATATCTACACTAACCAGCTCGCAAAGTCATACAGCTAACTCAAATAATTCTCTCCCCTTTTCCTCCCTTTGTAATCATTCTTCTTTTCTGCATTACCCATCAATTATATTATGTTTTTTATGACATAAATAGATTAGAGCGAAACTACAAGATTACACGGTTTTCATCACTTAAAGCCTTCTTTTAAGTTCCGAAATCACTTCTTCCACTTTCCCTGTTAACCAGTATTTCCTTATCGCTTTTCCCTTTGACTTCGCATCATCAGATATTTCGTATTTACTGCTCAAGAATCCATGCTCCTCCAGAGTAAGCAGATGATAAGAAATGAGCCTTCTTTCTTCTCCTAACGCATTGCTTATTTCGTTTATATGCATCGGCTTCTCTTCAAGCAGTTCCACAATCCTGTACCTCTTCGGGTGCAAAAGCACATGTACGTCCTTTAAGTTATCTTCTATTTTCATCGTAAATCCTTCTTTTGGAAGAGAGTACTTAAAAATATTCCCATTTTTTTCCGTTTATGCGAAATATACTCAGCACAATTTCATTTATATTCTAACATATCTTTATTATGGTGTCGTGATACCGCGAAAAAAAAACGGGTAAAAAGAGAAAAAAAGGTGAAAAAGGAAGATGAAAGTTCGCGATATAATGAGCACGCCAATCATTACCGAAGATGAAGGCACGGGGGTCATTAAAATAGCGAAAGATATGGAAGAGTTGGGGATAGGTAGCGTAGTTATCACCTCAGGAGGTAAACCCGCAGGAATAATCACTGAACGCAACATAGCATTAAAAGTTCTGTTAAAGAATAGAAGGGCAAGTGATGTAAAAGCGAAAGAAATAATGTCTTCCCCTCTGGTCACCATCGCGCCAGAGGCATCAGTAGAGGAAGCATGCGAGCTTGCCGCAAAGAATGCTATAAAAAGGCTGCCTGTGGTTGAAAATGGAGTGCTCATCGGCATTGTAAGCGTTAGAAACATATTGACACTGAAGCCAGAGTATGTAAAAAGATTTTATCCAGAGGTGCGAGTTTTAGCGAGTGGGTGGACACTTGACCGGCTTGAGCACTCTTTGATTGACTGCGAAGTGTTCTTAGCGGGAAAAAAGGTGAATCGCTACAAAGAAAGACTGAAAGAAGTGTACGATGAACTGAGCGAACTCATGAGCTATTACGTGGACGACAAGGAGCTGAAGGATATATTTAACATCACGGAGCAGCTCTATCAAGATATTGAAGGTAAAAGTGAGATAGAAATATCAACAGAAGAGCAAAAAAAGAAGCTGGAAAATGTATTGAGAAAATTCAGGCACACAACCTACTGGAGGAAACAGCAGTCCATGACCAGCTTTGCATCGGGAATTTTTTGGTTCCGTGATTACCGACATGGTATGGGCAAAGAGCTTCGATTGCCTTTCAAAAGAACGCGACCGATGTGATCGAATAGGGATAAGAAAGAAGTAGAAGGAGGTGCGTAAGGAGAGATGAGAGTTAAGGAGGCTTTATTTTCTCCCTTTTTCTGAAAACCAGCCTTCACTTCTCATCACTTCCATTGAAATCCTGTTACCCGGAGCATCTCCTCTGGCTACGAAAACCCCGACATTCTCGCCAACCGCTTCTGATATCTCTGCAACATCTCTATGTGTAAATCCTGGACAGAGAAGGATTGACTGAATACCCTCCTCTTTGACAACCTTTTTGCATACTTCAATCGCTTGCTCCTGATCTTTGACCACTACTACGAAGAGCTTATAGTACCTGCACGTTTCAATAATACATCTATGCATCTCTGCTTCTGCATCTGGAGCATGAGCGAGGAACAGTACTTTAAATGTCATACTTATCACCTCCGAAATCTTCTTTGACACTATTTAGCCTCTCGCAGAAGTATCCTATCGCAGGGATAAAATCTTTCTTTCGCGATAAAGTTCTTGGAATAGTACATTTATCGTTCTCTATTTTAACCGCGAACGCCTTCTCAATTATCATCTTATCTCCTTTGACTAAAATCTCTTCACCCTTGCGTAATGGATTAGTAATGAGGAAAGCGACCAAATCGTATTGATTCTCCTTACGCAAGCGTTCCATCTCTGATTTAATATCCTCTTCTTTTACGCCCATCTCATCCTCATTCAAAACCATTATTTGCCCCACACCAACTTTTTTCGTACCCAGCAGATATTCTTTAAAATCATGAAGCAGGATTTCTCTGGCGGATTTGCTCTTAATGTTTATACTTGCAGTTAAAAGTTCTTTGCCGTATTCTTCAATTCCAACGTCAAGAATATCAGCCAATTTATGAGCAATTTCTTTATCTCGTTCCGTGGTGGTGGATAAAGTCAGGATTAAGGTATCAGAGAGGATGCCAGCGAGAAGCAATCCCGCTATTTCTGCCGGAATATCTATTTGATGAAGAAACATAAATCCCGCGACAATGGTGCATGTACTGCCAATAGGCTCATTGTGAACATGGATAGGCATCAGTGTAGATATGTCGCCAACCCGGTGATGGTCAATAATCTCCAGTATCTCTGCTTCCTGTACCCCATCAGCAGCCTGCGAAATCTCATTATGGTCAACTAAGATGACCTTTTTTCTTATTGGATGAAGTAAATCCGTCCTTGTGATTATACCTATCAAACGCTTGTCACCGTTTACCAGCAGCACACAGCGATATTTAGATTCTGCGACTTTACGTCTTATCTCAGAGATCCGGGTATAAAGTCCCGCTACGGGAACCTCTTTTGACATTATAACATGGAGAGGTGTTGACAATGCGAACAACTTGGCGGTATCAAACGTGTGATACGGAGAAGAAACAATTAACGTTCCTTTTTTGGCTGCTAAAGAGATGACCTCCTGGCTAATGGCGGAATCGCCGGTGATTATAAGAGCAGAACATCCAGAATTAATCAAATCTATTTGAACATCCGTCCTGTCGCCAAGAATAACGATATCCCCCGCCCGGACTCTGTTTAAAATCGTTGATTTCTGCATTGCTGCGATAAATATCCTGCCTTTTAGTTTGTCGATGTTCTTGGGATTGGCAATCACTTTTGCGTCTAAGGTATTAACCAGAATATTCAGGTCAATCGGAGTCGTTGATAAATCACCAAAGCCCATAGTACCAATATAGTGTTCAGCGATGTCTTTCAGACCAATAATTCCTAATAGCCTTCTGGTGGAGTCTACGATGGGGACGGTGCGGATACCTCTTTCTTTCATCAAAGAAGCAACATCCTTAAGGGAATCGTAGGGAGAAGCGACAATGGGTTTTTTCAATTCCATATCACTGGCAGTAGGTGCTAAACTTTCTATTTCTATCGGGGGCTCGAAATTGAATTTTTCAAGAGCAAATTTTGTTTCGCTATTTAATTCTCCCGCCCTTGCAGGAATATACAGGTATCTCTTGTCAACAATATTTTTGAAGTATGCATATCCAATAGCGGAGCAGACGGAATCGCAATCGGGGTTTTTGTGCCCAATAATAAATACCTGCTTCAGAGTCATCTCTTCTCCCACTTATACAAATCCAGAACTTGAGAAAGTGTCCTGCCTCTCTTTATCTCTTCCCTTACTCGTTCCTCGTTCTTCCATACCTCTTTCGCACGTCTTGCAATTTCATACGCATGCCCCTTTGGAACGACCACAACGCCGTTCTCATCGCCTATAATCCAATCTCCGGGTTTCACTTCCTGTCCACCGCACTTTATCTCAGTATTTAGTTCACCAAAACCTTTTGGCTCTCCTGCGTTCGGCACTATGTATTTAGCGAAAACAGGGAATCTCAATCTCCTTATCTCCTCTACATCCCGCACTGCACCGTCTATAACGATACCTGCAATGCCTTTTTGCTTACAACTCCACGATGCGAGTTCACCCCAGGGTGCGATATCCTTTGAGCCCGCATAAACCACAATTACATCTCCTTCCTTTGCTACATCTGTTGCCTCTACCGGCTTCGCCCAGTCTCCCTCGAACGTCTGCACGGTTACCGCCTTGCCTACAAGCTTTATATTCTCAAATAGCGGTTTTATACCTTGCATCACACCTTTACGATGCATCGCATCTGATATGTTCGGTGTGGACACCTGCATAAACAACTCGAAAATCTGTTCATCAAGTGTTCTCTTCTCCACCCTCTTTCTCTCTTCTTTTCCCGCTATTCCAGAATCCATACTTTTTCTTATCTTTATCGTTGATTCTCGCACCTTCGCGGACCTCGTTATGTTGCCGCCAACGATAACAACCTCCGCACCCAAATTCACCACCTCTGATGCCATTTCCGCATCTACACCACCTGCTACTGCCAATGGCGTGTCTATCGCCGCAGATACTTTTTCCAAAAGATTCAGCGTATCCATCCCCCGCATCTGCTGGTCTATCCCTACATGCACACAGACGTAATCCACACCCATCCCTTCCATCTCCTCTGCTCGCCGTACCGGGTCCTTTGCGTTCATTATATCTGTCATAATCGCCACACCGTATTTACGAGCAGATTTTACCGCCTCTTCTATCACAGCATTATCCGCAACTGCAAGTATAGTGACCACAGAAGCGCCGGACTTCGCCGCCATCTCTACTTCTATCGCACCGGTATCCATAGTTTTCATATCTGCTACTATTTTCACGTCAGGGAAAACTTCTTTCAGCATTCTTATTGCATTCATTCCTTCGCTCTTTATCAACGGCGTTCCCACTTCTAACCAGTCAGCACCACCTTCTAAACTCTCTTTTCCTATTTCTATCGCTCTTTCCAGCTCGAGCACATCGAGAGCAACTTGCAGTATCTTCTTCTCTCCCTTTTTCTTCATATTGAATCCATTAATTTAAATTAAAGAATAATATACAAGGGCTGAAAACTGATTACATGGAGCTAAAACTAAGTTCGCCTCAAGACTGTGTCGGCGATTTTACTTACAACTTCATTTGGCAGCACAGAGGAGCAAAACTCAATCCGAGAGATATAATCCCTTCTCAACTCGGCGCGAGGTTTTCGTATGAAGATGTTGTTGAAGCATTGAAAAGAGGCGAAGATGTGCATATTAAAGGAGATGTGGGCAAGAGGCTTGGCTCCAGCTTAGGTGTTGACCTCGTTTTTTTCTGTGGCAGTGGAAAGGAATTGCCTGAAGTGGGGTCTATAATAGTAGATGGAAATGCAGGCTCCTATCTTGGAATGAGCATGCTTTCAGGTGCTATTTACGTTAAGGGCGAAGTTGAAGAACCTGTTGGCAATGTCATACAGATAAAAACCGATTTGAACAGCTACAAGAAATTTGTTTCGATAACTTGGCTCTTGCATCATACAGAGGAGATAGAAAGGGGCAGCATACTTGAGCCTAACGAGTTCAGAGAAGGTGAGCTGCTTCTTAGAGACGGAATTTTGAGAAGTACGCTTGCTGCTCGTTGCAGGAAAGCGAGAAAGGTACATGTGAAAGGAGACGTTGGGATAAGCGTTGGCATATTGATGCGTAAAGGTTTTGTTTTGGTAGATGGATCTGCGGGGATGAACGCGGCTGCTTTGCTCAATGGTGGTAAAGTGGTGATATTGGGTGATGCATCAGAATTCCTGGGTGTGGAGATGAGAAAAGGGCTTGTGTTTGTAAAGGGTAATTGCAAAGGCTTTGTAGGTGCTAAAATAACTGGTGGCAGGATAATTTGCAGAAGGACAAAGCCAGTGCCACCGGTTAAGGAAAAAGCACTTGAAAAGGAAGATCTAACGTTGCTTGCTGAGTTTGGAATCTCGGGTATGATTACGCTGAATTATGGACGGTATGAGGTTTGAGTTTGAAAGTTTTTTCTAATTAAAGTATATTATGAATGAAAGGAAATAAAAAGCTTCTTGTTCAGCACGATGAAAACAGCAGTTTCCAAAATACGCAAAAGAGATGGTCGAGTTGTAGAATTCGAGCATGAGAAAATCACAAACGCCATTTACAAAGCGCTGGTTAGTGTTGGCATAGAAGAAGAAGGCAGAGAGCAAGAGCTTGCAAAAGAGCTAACTGAAAAGGTGGTGTTTGAACTTGAAAAGTCGTTTGCCGCAAGAGCCAGAATTCCATCAGTTGAAGATGTGCAGGATGTAGTAGAGCATGTGCTGATCGCAGAAGGATTTAGCGAAGTTGCGAAAGCGTATATTTTATATCGCCAGCAGCGTGCAGATATTCGCGGTCTAAAGAAATTTATAGGTGTTACGGATGATTTAAAGCTTTCATTGAATGCCGTAGAGGTATTGAAAAGAAGATACCTGTTAAAGAACGAACTCGGAGAAGTCATCGAGACCCCAGGTCAAATGTTCGAGCGTGTGGCAAAAGCAATAGCACGAGCGGAATTGAATTATGGTAAAAGCAAAGGCGAGGCAAAGGAAATTGAACGCAGATTTTACCTGCTAATGCGTGATTTAGAATTCCTGCCCAACAGTCCTACATTAATGAATGCAGGAACAGAACTCGGGCAGCTCGCTGCTTGTTTCGTTCTACCAGTTGAGGATTCGATAGAAGGTATATTTGGTGCGGTTAAGAACATGGCGAAGATTCACCAAAGCGGCGGTGGAACCGGATTCTCTTTCTCAAGGCTGAGACCAAAGGGAGATGTGGTAAAGTCAACAGGGGGAATCGCCTCAGGTCCCGTCTCTTTCATGCGTGTTTTTGACGTTGCCACGGATGTAATCAAGCAAGGAGGCAAGAGAAGAGGCGCGAATATGGGCATATTGAACGTCGAACACCCAGACATTCTGGAATTTATAAGAGCGAAAGCTCGAGGAGGATTTGCCAATTTCAATATCTCCGTAGCTGTTACTGATGAATTCATGCGTGCAGTGGAGAGAAACGATGAATATGGGCTCATAAATCCCCGCACGAAAGAAGAAGTGAGAAAAATCAATGCGAGAGAAGTTTTTAACGAGATTGTAACCTATGCATGGAAGACGGGAGACCCAGGGATCGTTTTTATGGATGAGATAAATCGCTGTAATCCTATTCCCGCGATTGGGAAGATAGAGGCAACTAATCCGTGCGTAACCGCTGATACATGGGTAATGACTGCTGAGGGTCCGAGACAGGTTGAAGAATTAATTGGTAAAAAGTTTACTGCAATTGTAAACGGCGAGAAATGGGAGAGTTCAGGAGAAGGATTCTTTGAGACCGGGGTGAAACCAGTTTACAGATTGAAGACCGCAGAAGGATTTGAATTGCATCTGACGGTAGATCACCCGGTTATGAGAGTGGAGAGAAAGACAAGATATAAAATTGTGACGCAATGGAGCAATGCAGGGGATTTGAAGCCCGGCGATAAAATTATCATCAACAATCACAGAGATTTTGGTAATTGGAACGTTAAGGGCAAATATACGGAATCTGAAGGCTATTTAATGGGTTTGCTCTTAGGAGATGGTACGATTAAAAAATTAAATTCTGGGCTGAAGGCAATTAGCAATAAAATGGAGAAAGCATCTGTGGATTTCTGCGGAGGTCTGCTAAGAGGGTTATTTGATGCAGATGGCTCGGTTCAAGGAAATCAATCGAAAGGTGTTAGTGTAAGACTGGCTCAGAGCGATATTGAGATTCTCAAGTCGGTTCAGCGTATGCTTTTACGATTTGGAATATTCTCGAGGATTTATATGAATAGGAGAGGAGAAAGGAAGGTGAAAATGCCCGATGGGAAAGGGGGGATAAAAGAGTATATTACAAAACCTCAGCACGAATTGGTAATTTCCAAAGAGAACATATTGTATTTCGCTGAAAGGGTTGGATTTGATGATTCAGAGAAAATGGAAAAACTTGAAAAGGCTATATGGAATTACAAACGGAAAATGAATCGAGAGCGGTTTGTAGCATCCGTAGAGGAAGTAGTTCCAGAGGGCATAGAAAAGGTTTATGATGTTCAAATTCCGGGAATAAATGCTTTTGATGCGAATGGATTCTATGTGCATAATTGTGGTGAGCAGCCACTCTTACCGTACGATTCATGCAATTTAGGCTCGATAAATGTTTCAAAATTTGTCAAAAACGGGGGGAGCAGCGAAATAGACTGGGAAAGGCTTAGAGAGGTAATCTGGATTTCTGTGAGGTTTTTAGATGATGTCATAGATGTGAACAGGTATCCATTGCCTGAGATAGAGCACATGACAAAAGCGAACAGAGGGATAGGGCTTGGAATAATGGGATTTGCAGAACTGTTAATCAAGCTTGGGATTGCGTATGATTCAAAGGATGCACTTTCGCTGGGTGAAAAGCTAATGCGATTCATTACAAATGAAGCGCGGCAGTGTTCAGCACAGCTCGGGCTCGAAAGAGGGTCTTTTCCCAACTTCGAACTCAGCATTTGGAACGCTAAATACGAAGCAATGCGAAATGCCACGGTAACCACCATCGCACCAACGGGAACAATAAGTATAATTGCGAGCTGCTCCAGTGGAATAGAGCCTATATTCGCTGTTGCATTTGTTCGGAACGTAATGGGAGGAATGCTGGAGATAAACAAGTTGTTTGAGGATATAGCGAAGGAAAAGGGCTTTTACAGCAAAGATTTGATCGCGGAGATTGCAAAATGCGGCTCAATACAGGATATTGAAGGAATCCCAGAAGATATTAAAAGGATATTTGTTACTGCGCTTGACATCTCGCCGGAATGGCATGTGCGAATGCAAGCAGCATTTCAGAAATATACGGACAATGCGACATCAAAAACAGTGAATCTGCCGAGCGATGTAACGTGGGGCAATGTAAAAAAGGTGTTTTTATTGGCTTACAAGCTTAAGTGTAAGGGTATTACTGTTTACCGATATGGAAGTAAAGAGCAGGTTCTGTCGCTGGATATTCCAAAACTCATGCTTGAGGAGTATGTATGCGCTGATTCGGAATACACAGGCGAGTGCAGGATATGTTCGGTATAAAGTTTTAAAGCTACTTCCATAATTCTTGTCTTTCTATCTCTAGTTGTTTAAGTTTCCCTTTCGCAGGCACGCCATTTTCATCCCAGCCACGCATACGGTAATATTCATCGAGCGTCTTTAAAAACTCTTCTTTATCTATCACCCGTCCATTCACCTTCTCCTTAAAGAACCTATCGGGCAAAGTATCATCCTTTTTACCAAACCCTTCTCTTACATTATAAAGCCGTTCTACGTTCCATATCCTCTCTCCGACAAGCATCAAATCCTCAGACGTATAATTCTCCCCGGTAACAGCACTCAATATGTTCGCATATTCCTCCTCGCCTGCACCGAAGAATGCAAATTTACACACCACGAGCGAATCAACCGCGGCAAATCTATCTTGGAATATCTTTGTATGTCCTGCTTTTCCCGCAAGCGTGTAAGGGTCAATAGCCTTTGGTTTTCTCAGTATCTCCGGAGCGACGAGATATGCCCTTGTATGGCATCCTCCTCGATTGGAGGTGGCATAACTGAAACCCAAACCTTTTACTCCCCGAGGGTCATAAGAGGGGAGTTCAAGCCCTTTCACTTGAATTGCCTTCTCAGGATGCCCTTCTGATTCAGCAAAAGCCTTTGCACCTCTACCAAGTCTTTCGCCAATGCCCTCTTTTTCTCCTATCATTCTCGTTAGCTTTAACAGTTCGGTATGAGAAATGCCTTTATCCCCCATCTCTGAGTAACAGCCCAAAACACCAGCAACAGAAATCGTGTCCAAGCCGTAATCGTTACAGCGCCGGTTTGCCTCAACAACTGCCTTATAGTCAGGGTTTTGAATGTTTGCACCCATGAGACCAATGGTCTCATATTCTGGCAGTTCTTTGCCCTCTTTATCTTCTCTTTTACACGCGATAGGGCAGGAATAACAAGCCTTTTTCCTCGTAGAGTATTCCTCAGCTATGGTCTTTGCAAAAAACTTCCGAATGTCAAAATCCGGCTCTGCCCGTCTGAAATTTGCTACCGGAAGGATTTTCATCCAGCTCGTTATCTTCACTAAAAACGGTGTTCCAAAAACCGACAGCCCTTTACTTATAGTTGGACACGCAATTAATAGCCGGTTAATCGCTTTCTTTTGCTTTGAAAATTCTCCCTTATCGTAGATATCAACTCTTCCCGCGCCTTTTACCACGATTGCCTTCAGTTTTTTCGAGCCCATTACCGCGCCCACACCACCTCGCCCAAAAGCATGAATGCCATCTGCTATTATCGAAGCCAAAGGCACAAGTTTCTCGCCTGCTCTGCCTATACAAACTACGCTACCATTTCCTTTTAAAATTCCTGTGGTCTCTTTCACGTTCTTACCCCACAGCCACGCGGCAGGTTTTATCTCCACCAGATCATCTTCTATTTTTATAAATACCGGTTCTGGTGATTTACCTGCAATAATTATCGCATCGTAACCTGCTTTTTTCAGCTCAGGACCAAATGAACCACCACAGTTAGAATCAAATATCGTTCCTGTCAAAGGTGATCTCGTGGACAGCGAGACTCTGCCCGAGGCTGGCGTAGTAGTGCCTGTCAGTGGACCGGCGGCAAATACAAGCAGGTTAGCTGGTACAAGGGCATCGGCACGTCCGGCATCATACAATATCTTCGCTCCCAGCCCGCGACCACCGAGATAATTCTTGAGTAAGGAATCATCGGGAACGAAGCTATCTATTCGATGTTCCGAAAGGTCTATTTTGAGTATTCGTTTTTTCCAGCCATATGCGTTCATTTTTTTTACGCAAAGCCCGTATAAAAACCGGCAAATTTATACACTGCGCATAGAAGATAGGGTGGAGGCGCAATATTGAGAAGGATGATGCCCCAGCCGGGAATCGAACCCGGATCTTGGGCTCCGCAGGCCCAAGGGATCTCCACTACCACACTGGGGCTTTATTACAAAGCACATCATGATTTTATTAACTTGCTTCTACTTACATCTTTATTTTCGCTCCCCTTCTATAATTTATAGGGAGGTGTTTTTTCATGTAGTCATTTTTCAATGCAGAGGTAAGGGTCCACCCATTGCGACCAGAACTGAACCGGATTCTTAACTGGCACCATTTCTTCATTGTCCGGGCTGAACAACTCGCTGTTGTAAAACACGAATCCTTCTTTCATTTGATGTTCTAAATTGCTCTTCAATATTCCTTCCATAATTTCTTTTTCAATTGCTCCTGCATATTGCAGAATTCTTATCAGATAAGGTGTATCTCTCGGCCAGACCACCGCCTCATGATATTCCTCATCTCCATAATAAGTCTTCTTAGAAGATTTCTTCACCAATATCCCAAATGGTAAGCCATTCTTTTCCATTAACAAATTCTCCTTCACGTCTTTGATGAATTCTTTCAATTCATGGTGAGAAAAGATATCCTCATCGAGGAGCAAAGAGAATGCGACTACTGTCGGTGACCCTGGCGTCTTATCTCTTTTGCCTTTCACCGTTACGAGATTGTAGAAAATATTCTCTTCAGAATTCCAGAATATAGTTTTGAAGTTTTTACGCACTTTTTCTAATAATGCGAAATACTCATCTTTTTTGTTCTCGTTCTCAGAAGACATCATCACACAATGACTCAACATTTTTATCCATTTCGCATTTAGCTCAGGCAAGAAATACTTTGGCTTATTCAGTTCGTTCTCCCCTAAATCACACCATGAGTCTGGTATCCGTATCGAGACTTTCACTCTTTTCCCTTCTATTTCTATATCTCGCTTCGTATCGGTCCACGAATGCCAGGGAACAGCAGAAATAAGTCCGTTTTCGTTCAGCACTGGTGCACCATTTACCTTTTCCAAATCGTTCATTTTGAATCGAGCGATGGTGAACTCCGCCCTTTCCAAAATTGTACTCGCAAAATCATCGTCCCAGAGCCAAGTTTATACCACCATTCGTTTTTCTTTTTCCATGTTCTGACCTCGCATTTTTTCACCGTTCTAATCGAAATATATTTTTCATCGCGCCAGATAAGCATTCCATCGTGTATAGCCTTGCAAAAGTGTCCCTCAGGTGCAGACTCATCGTACATGTGTCTTATATCCACGATTGGCTCGATTATAATCGAAGATGCATTGCTTTCGAGCGAGACGCAGGCACTGATGCTGTTTTGCCTTGCTCCAATATCCATGAGATAGTAGGTCACAGCGAGATTTAATTTCTCTTCTTCGTTTTCGTAATAATAAATCATTTTCCATGGAAAAGCGGTTACGAGCTTTGCTCTTAGCTTAATATACCGCGACCCTTTCTTCGCACCCACTGCTATTCCATCGAGGAAATGGAAATTCTCACCTTCTATCAAGACAGATAAACCTTCATAGGGGTAATCACGATTAGGAATGATTTTTTCTATTGAATCACCAAAGGGGACGGAGAAAACCGACTGAGACCATGAAGCCTGCATTCGCTTAACTATGACATGTCGTGTAAATGCGGGATTTATGTCCTCTATCGGTTGAAGGTCAACGCTTAAGTTCATAGGAATTTTTTTTGGCTAAATTTTTTGCTTGCAAAAAGTTTCTACACGATTTTGACGCCATATTCCGCTCCTGTCATGGTTATTTCCCGTTTTAACGCATTTAAAAATATTTTGAAAGCATTACAAGAGAAATCAACCCAATCGGCGAATTCCTCAGCAGAAAGCTCTAATTCTTTTTCTATTTCGTTCTGGCTGGCGAGTCCAAACCGCTTTACTTCTTCCCAATTCTCCTCCAAATATTTGAAAAGCGATGCGGATGCGAAATGCGTGGGCACCAGAGGGGATTGTGCAGAAAGGTCGAGAATCAACTCTCGTTCCCGTTTCAGTTCATCAGCAGAAATCGCAGACTGCTGTATCGCTTTTACCCTCGCTTCTTCGTGGACTACGCCTTTCATCTCAGAGCTGAGGATTTTTATGTGCTGCGTGGCTAATTCTTTGTAGATTTCGCCCTGAGCAAGTTCGTGTTCGAGCATGTATCTGAGCATGGGTTCAGTTGCTGATTTGATGTAAGCTTCGTTCATCGCGATGATGGAAAACCACAAGCCGCGAAGAAAAAAACGGCGGTGCATTGCAATGCCATAATCTAAAGAACCTGTGAAAGGAGCTAAAATAGATGGTGCAAATATGAGAGCTTTGGTTTTTAGCAAAATAGTATTCTTGCGGCGATTCTTGTGTGTAATTTTCTCTATTTTTTCTTTCTCTTCGCGTTCAAGTGGAAAGTGCATCGAAGCCGGATGTGCGAGGCATTTTTCGTAAAATTCAATGATTTCGATTATTTTATCGAAGTTTAGCTTCTTTAGCGTTTCTGCTATTTCCTTTACTACCGCTTGCACCCATATAATATACCCGGCTTCGTATTTCTTGCGTGATTCTTCTCCTCCGCCATCCGAAGAAATCATTTTTTCACCTATTCGTATTTTAAAGACTTTCTCGCCCAACGAGCTTTTCTAAAATCCCGTATTCTTCACGAGTTTTCACGAAGAGATGGACATTCCCAAGCTTAATTTTTCTCAACCCTGCATCTTTTGCCGCGTTATATGCTTCTATCATTTGCCACATATTAGGAGTCGGGACATCCATCATTTTATGCTCAGGGAAGAAAGCGAGGATAGTGAAAGGTATTTCTGCATCCACTGATGCTAACTCAGCCGCAATTCTGGCTATCTGCGGTGTCTCTACCCAGCCGGGAATATAGAGTGATAGAACCTCTAAAACGAATCCTCGTTCTTTTAGCTCTGCTGGAAGTTTCAAAATACGAGCATTCGATACGCCTGTCAGCTTTCGATGCGTCTCCTCATCAAAAGCCTTTATATCCAGCCAGAAAGAATCTATTTCTGATTCTTTGAAGAGGTCTAAATTAGCAGGAGTAAGTCCATACCCGTTTGTTTCAAAAAGAACCCAAACCCTTTCATTTAAACCTTTTATCAATTTAGCAGACTTCACATAGAAATCTGGCTGGCATGCGAGGTCTCCGCCTGTGAATGCAACTATATTGCGAGCAGGTCCCCAGCCCTGCGGGCTTAGCACAATTTTGTCAACGCCTAATACTCCCGGACATCTCTTGCTCCTCTTACCATACACAACGCAACTTCCGCATGAGTTACAAATTTCATGTGCGTGCCAGCTCGTTGCGTGCTCTCTCCGTACAGAAGTGATTTCATATTCGCTCAAATATTTCTCGACTTCCTTTGCCACATCATGGGGAGACATCCAGTCTCCTACGGCATTTTGAGTAAAATGCCATGAATGGCATTTTCTGCATGAGAGATTACATCCCGACTGGTAAATGGAAAGATAATGCTCAGGCCTTGAAAGGAAGATCGCATTTATCAACCGGAATGGAATTCCATCTTTATACCTAAGCGTGGATTCACAAGCATTTCGCCATCTTCCCTCTTTAAAATCAAACACATGGCAACTCCCTTGCTCGAATCCCTGCTTAATTAGCTCACATTCCATGCCGCTTGCTAAGTTTTTTCCTTCACATAAATCGTATCCCCTTCTTTTAACTTGCTGAGAAAAGACAAAGTTGAAGGCGTGAGGGAAGAAAAAGAAAGGACGAGGTTAACGCCATCGAAAGTCTCACCGGTGGGTCCGTACTTCTTGCTGTCATCCAGTCTAATTCCCATTAGCCCACGGTTTGCTCTGGACATGTTTGTAACTCCGAGGATTCCCTTTTTTACCTCTCCTTTTGGTAAGTTCTCGGGCACAAGTGTCCCCGCCTCGTCTGCGCTTCCCTTAAATAGCACCATCATCCCAGGGACAGAGAAATGCACTTTTAAAATCCCTATTGGTCTGTTAATCAACCCTGTAAGCTTTTTGAAATACCATACGGTCTTAGGCGCCTCATCATAAAACAGCTCTACTGGAAACACCCATTCCTCCTTAACACCAATAGTTTTTACTTCTCCTACCTCCATGATATCCATTGTCAACGCTGGCTCTTGGTCCACAACCACTGCGTTATCATCCTTATTTCCTTCTCTCAACTGCCCGATATCTTCACTCTCTAAATATTCCTCTGCTTCACGCTGCGTTTTTCCCACCACCGTCATCCATTTGGGCTCGGTCGCGATGTGAACAGTATCCCCAAATTGTGCGTAATCCATCAATTCCCCACCTTGTATTATTTCGCCAAATACGTTATGAGAAGGGTGGGGCAGCCTACTTTCCTTATATGCATACACTTTCCCCCTCTCACTCCCCGAGGTTCGTACCGAGAGATAATATTTTGATCGGTAGCTGATATTCTCAACAGGTAAATTAAGACTTTTTAAAGCTTCTGAAGCCAGATAAGTATATGAAAGGTCATCTATGTGGAAGACACCATCTCTTGTAAGAGATAAGAAATGTTCACTTGACATTGGTGCTTCTCGAAGGAGTTTTACTTTTGCAAAGGTGAATATCTCCTGTCCTTCCTTTATCTCGGTATTCAAGTCAGTAGTGACGACGCCGATTCGTTCCGCTTTTGTTACAATAGGGCTTATTCCCTCTATTCTATCACCCTCACGCAAATCAGAAATGATACTCCTCCCCCTGGTTAATTTCCCGATTATAGCATCCCCTCCAGTTCCATAAGCAGCTTCGTGCTCTCGCTTGCTTATCATAAGGTATGTCATGCTTGGGTCAAAACCGCCAAAGCCAAAGAACACATCCCATTTCTTGTATTTATGCTCCCTTTTTTCTACACTTAGATTCGTCCCTATTGGACCAATACCAATTATATCCTCGCTTACCCAACCTATTCTACCTCTTTCACCGTGGAACCGCTTATAGGCATCATAGAACAAAGACATTGCTGCCGCCTCTTTTTCCCCGACAATCGTTATCCTCGCCTCCCTTTTTGCTATCTTCAGGGAAAATTCATTCTTCAACGCTTCTCTCTTTTTTTCTGAAACTATCGCTATTATACAGCCTTGTCGGTATGTACCACCCAGCTCTTCGATAATATCACCCAACCTTTTACTTCTGACTTCCTGTATCTCACCATTGAACTTGACTTTCATAACTATATTTTAAGAGAGAGAACATTTTAAAGTTTTTCTTTTTTTCCTTTTTAAATCTCATGAATAATAAGTATGCAATGGATGTGAAATTGCTTAGAGTAACAAAAGAGGGAATAGATTTGGTTGCGGAGGGGGCGAGGGTGAGCGGTGTTCATTTGGCGCAAAGCGCAAGGAAAATTGTTGAGCTAATTACGGATAATGATTATTCATCAGTGCTCGAGCATATCTATTTCACCATGGATATCTCAGGGATAAGTGTTGCACTGAGCAGGGAACTGTTAGAGCACAGGATTGCCTCGCACACTGGAAAGAGCACGAGATATAAGGAAGAAAAGGGGTTTGAGTACTATGTTCCAAAAGAGTTAGAGCGAAAGGGGAGAGAGGAAGGAGCGAGGATTTACATGGAGGCGATGAAAAACGCTAATGATGCATACACGAAGTTAAGAGAACTTGGCGTTGCGAGAGAACAGGCGAGATATGTTCTGCCACTGGCTTTGCATACACATTATGTACTAACGATAAACACTCGGAGTTTGATAAACTTCTTCATGCTCAGGCTCTGTGTACGAGCGTCACCTGAAATAAGAGAACTCGCAATGCGTATGTATAAGATATGTCTGGAAGAATACCCGGATATTTTCTCGCGGATTTGGTGTCGTGGCTTCACGCTCGGCGTATGTCCAGAGAATGAAGCTAGGCCCGATAGATGTCCATTCAAAAAATTCTTGCCGAAGAAGCGCGAGGTGAAGGGTAAATTCGAGCGTGATGCAAGGATGATAATAGAAAAAGAATTGAAGGGTTTGGTTTTTACGGGGTGATAAAAAAAAATGTTTGATGAACCTGTAATAGAAATAAGCACGAGAGAAGTAACTGCAACAACCCCTGATACGACGATAGCAAAAGCTATCGGTATCATGGAAAAAAACAACTTCCATAACCTGGTTGTACTTGATAGTGACAAGATATATCTTGTTAATATACAAGACCTGCTGGTGGCATCGAATCCTGAATCAAACGTGGACGGGGTCATGTTTAAACCACACTGCATACATAAAGATACACCAACTATTGACGCGATAAGTGAGCTGCTGGATAGCGGGCAGAGAGCAGCACCAGTAGTTGACGATGATGGCAAGCTTGAAGGAATTATCACGGACTATGACATCATGAGGAGGGGAGCAGAGTCGCTCATCTTAAAAGATGCCAAGGTTACAGAAATAATGACCAAAAACCCTATTTGTGTAGAAGAAACGGACAGTATTGGAAAAGCGAGAACCATCATGAGAAAAAACAACATAGGACGAGTTCTTGTTGTTGATGCGAATAATAAATTAAAGGGCATAGTTACCGGTGGAGATATTTTAAAAAAGATTTACAAGCCAAAAAGAAGGATGACCGTGGGGGAAGTGAAAGGGGAGAACATTCCACGAATGGGGCAACCGGTCTCGCTTATCTCGAGTTCACCTGTGAGAACTGCGGACGTAGATGCAAACCTCGCAGAAATCGCGAATTTGATGCAGAAATACGATATACGAAGTGTGCCTATTCTAAGCGATGGGGTTCCAAGGGGTATTGTAACAATACCAGATATAATGAAGTATCTGAAGGGGCTTAAAGAAGAGACAAAGGTGGAAGTAGAGATTCAAGGAACCCCCGACGAGGAATATAAGGAACTTGCGGAGAGGGTTATCGAGACGGAAGTGAGAAAAATTGTCAAAATTGCTAAGCGCGTGCATTGGATTAAAATAGTGATAAAAAAGGAGCGGGATAGAGGGGGCACTTCATATTATAAAATCGGTGCGCATGTGAAAACACCTGATAAATTGTATGTTGCTCAGAGCGAGCCAGGGGGTATCCACTCCCAAACAATGATAGCAAAGAGAGGGGCGGAAAATAGAGAGGTAGAAGTGAGGGCAGGAAAGAGGAGATGGGATTTTATTGATGTGTTGAAGGATGCTTTACTATCAGTTGAGGGACAGATAGAGGAAGACAAGGAGAAAAGGCTGAAAAATGGACGGTTTTTTTAATTTAAAGAGAAAGTTTGTAAGGCAGCCCTTTTCTACAACCATACTCTCGAATACAGCACGAGGCAACCAAGTTACCCGTTTTACCGCTTTCATAGATTCCCTTCTCACGGAGCAACCCAAACAAAAAACCGGCTGCAAATGCATCACCTGCGCCTGTTGTATCCACCACATCCGTTGGATATGCTTCTATTAAATGCGATTCTCCTGTTGTATCCGCGACATAACAGCCTCTTTCGCCTAAAGTCACAGAAACAATCTGAGCACCGATGTTCAAGAGCCTTTCAGCACCTTTTTCATAGTCCGCTTCTTTTAGCAATGATTTTAATTCACGGATACTGAGAAAAATCACTTCGCTTCGCTCTATTAACTCTACCAAATCATCAAGCTTGTAATTGAAGCAGAGCATGCCGGGGCTAAAACTGAGCTTCGGTTTTACTCTCCTTGTCAATTCGGATTGCATGTCCAGTTGCTCTTTGCTCACGAATGAACTCATGTGTAGAAACTTCGCGTGATCTAAAAATTCCATGTCTATATTCTCCATGCACAACCGGTCATTCACACCTGGAAGGATATAAAGCGCCCTTTCTCCCTTGGCATCCACGAATGATAGTGCAGCGCCGGTGTTACCCGCCTCTTTCCTTAGCCTCGTCTCCACTCCCTCTTTTCTGAATTCTTCCAGAATTAGTTCGCCTTCTTTGTCATTACCTACAATCCCCACAAAACCAACATCAATACCTAATCTCGCTAATGCAACGATTGTATTTGCTGCAGAACCTCCTGGTGCATTCGTAACAGCTAAAATCCCTACTTCCTCCCCTCCTTTCGCTATTCGCTCCACAGCATACAAAACATCGTAATTCAAGGCTCCTAAGCCAATTACATCTTTTTTCATTTTTTTCCTTTATTTAATAAATCACAAATAAAATATCGAAAAAGATTTAAATAGCAAAAAATATCATTTCATTTGCCAAGCGCTATGTCAGAAGAAGAGAAAGAGGAAAGGATACCAGAAGCATTTTTGAAAACAGTGAGCGATTTTTATAAGGAGAGTGACACGGTTTTTAAAGAATTTGATGCAATACGAGAAAACTATTCAAAGGGCGAGGAGATTATGGAAGACTTAAAAGGATTTAGAAGCAAAAGACCCGGCATCTTTGGGTTGATTTACGACATCTTTCATAAGGAGGTGGAGCTTGAAGATAAGCTTGACAGGGCAGGGATAGAGAAAGAGAAGAGGGATAAGATACTTGAGTTTAGGGAGCGTTTCTCTGATTTAGCTGATGAGATCGATTTACTTGTTCTTGGGGAATTGGGATTGGGCGCTTGAGATTTGGATTTTCAAGAAGAAAGTGCCTCAAATATACTTCTAACCTGCTTCTCAGTTTCCTCCTTCGTGCCTTCATTATTTATGACGAAATCAGCGAATTTCAGCTTCTCTTTCAGGGGCAGTTGTAAATCAATCAATTTTTTAGCTTCTTCCTTTGTTGCGCCTTCTCGCTCCATCACCCTTCTTGTTTGCGTCTCCTCACTGAGATAAACAACAATTACCTTATCAAATTCTTTTTGAAGTTCTGTCTCTATTAACAGTGGGACATCAATAACCACGAGAGCATTTTGCTCTATTCTCTTTATCGCTTCTACCCTTTCAATACACCTCTTCCACACTTCAGGGTGTATTATCCGTTCTAAAATCTTTCGCTTCTCTGAATCGCCGAACACTATCCCCCTCAGCTTCTTCCTATCTATCTCTAAATCCTTCCTCAAGATTTCCTTACCAAAGAAATTCACTATCTCCCACCACGCTTTTGAACACGGTCTTATAACTTCTCTGCTTAATACATCACAGTCTATCCCGTAAGCGCCGAGGCTCATAAATGTATCTAATACGAGGCTCTTTCCACTTGCTATTCCGCCGGTTATGCCCACGAGTTGCATTTCTTAGAAAAGAGTTTGTTTGAACTTATATCACAAGATATGGATTTCCCTTCGATATACTCCATCACCCTCCTGTGGAGCTCGTGCAACAACTCCCTTCTCGACTCCATCAGCACCACATCTGATGCCTGCAAAGCAACGAGATTATGAATGAAAGGAGACGGAAACGGCGTTTTTATTGTTCTTATTTCTATCGCACCGCTTTCAATTCCTCTAAGCACCTCCTTCGCATGCTCTATGTCAAAGACCTCCTCCAGTATCTCCCTGAATGTCTCCTCCACAATAGGGAAATCTTCTATCTTCTTTGCAACGTTGAGTATAGAAGCAGAACTGCGCTGCTGCTTCCCAACGCTCATTTCATACCCCTTATACTGCTTTAGCACCATTAACCCGCGGACTGCACAATGCCTGAATCTGCGTTTAAAAAGTTCTGTCTTCCGTACGCTTTTCCGCAACAATTCATCTATGTTGTCACTTCTCGCCAACGCTGCTACGGACTCTACATCCACGTTTTTATGTGGCAACTTCAAAATAAATCCGTTGTCGTTTATCGTTATAGATACGTTTGTCTTATGAGCGATGCTCATTGCATAGGCATAAGCTCTTGACAACGCATCCAGCGTTCTCCTACCGTACAAGGCATGAAAAGCGATGTTTTGTCGCCCCAAGTCATCACAATAATGTTCTATTATGATGCGTCTATGATTGGGTATTACCCCTGCGTATCTCTTTTGCGCCTCGAAATAAAGAAACACATTTTCCGCTGCGGTTTCTTCCAACCTGTATTCTTTTTTCAGCCAATCCACAATCTCTCTCTTCTTCTCTTTCCCGTCTTCCATCTTTTTCTCTATCTCTTCTCTAAATTTGCCTATCTCTATCGCAGAATCATATTCCAACGGCAGCATCTCGCCTATCCATGCAGGAATGGTAGGCATGCCTTCAAAAGAGTCTACGTATGCTCTCATCCCACGCACCGAAACGAACTTGTAAGTTTTACCGCCAAGCACGAAAGTATCACCAGGCTCGAGCTTCTCTAAAAATGGCTCGTCTATTTCACCTATCCACTCCTTTGGTTTTGGTGCTCGGAGGAAAACCTGCACTGAACTCTCCGATGGTATCGTTCCCACATGTGTCATGTATATACCACGAGTGCTTCTTTTCCTTCCAAACACGCCCTGGGCTTCATCATACCATATCTTTGGATATACCTTCCTGTTCTCCAGTTCGGAATGCACGCCTGACAAATATCGCAACACCGCGACAAGCTGCTCATGCTTTAAATCGCGGTATGGATACGCCCTTCGTATCAAGTTATAAGCATCTTCGACATTCCATTTCTGCTCTAACGACATTCCTACGAGATGTTGTGCCAAAACATCCAGTGCACATCCTACCACACGCACCTTGTCCAACTTCTTCTCTTTTGCCCTCCTCGCTAACACTGCACATTCCACTAAATCGTCCATATCAGTGACGATCAGACAACCCTTTGCTATCTTCTCCAATCGATGACCCGACCTCCCAGCTCTTTGTATCAACCTCGTTGTGCTCTTCGGCGAGCCAATAAGGATGCAAAGGTCCAACGCACCTATGTCTATGCCCAACTCAAGAGATGAGGAACAGGCAACTGCTTTCATCTTTCCCTCTTTCAATCCCTCTTCCACTGTAAACCTCGTATCTCGCGACAAAGACCCATGATGCGTCCCTATTTTGCACTTATCAACTTCGCTCACCATCTTCGCAAGCTTATACGACACTCGTTCCGCACCCGATCTCGTATTCGTGAATATTAACGTGGATTCACGTTTCTCAACTAACTCCCTCACCTTTTCATACAGTGCTGCTGTTATATCCGTATCATGCTCCGTCACATCAGGCTTTCCGCTATAAATAAAATTCACCGGTGCGATTACGCTTACTTCCAAATCCTTTGCAAAAGAGACATCTGCAATCAAACAATCTCGCTGTTCTAATCCCCTGCCCTCTTCTTTTGATTGTGAGTAGCCCACCAGAAATTTAGCCACTTCTTCTAAAGGAGAAATGGTCGCACTCATCCCTATGCGAGTGAACTCTGAGTCACAAAAGTTCTGCAATCTTTCCAGTGTTATACTCAAATGTGCACCCCTTTTTGAATCAGCAACCTCGTGTATTTCATCCACAATCACGTAATCCAGCTTTTTGAGGTGAAGCTTGAACTTTGGCGCATTCAATATAATCGCTGCGCTTTCCGGCGTCGTTATGAGAATATGTGGCGGCTTCCTCAGCATATTTTGGCGCTCTTTCTGTGTAGTATCCCCTGTTCTAACAGCCACCCGTATTCCTGTATCTACTCCTGCAAGCTCTTTCCCTAGCTTCGCGATCTCATCTAATGGCTCCTCAAGGTTCCTTCTTATATCGTTTCCAAGCGCCTTTAAGGGACTTATATAAAGACAATAAATCCTATCCTCGAGCTTATTCGCCCTGCTTAACTTACAAAGATTGTTTATAATACCAAGGAAGCAAGCAAAAGTCTTTCCACTGCCCGTAGGTGCGCATATCAAAATATTGTTTCTGTTCACTATTTCTATAATAGCATATCTTTGCGGCGGCGTAAAATGATGATATTTCTTTCTAAACCAAGCACCGATGTAAGGTTCTAATCTTTCGTATATCTCCTTCTCTTTGTATTCGCGAGCTGTTCTCATTATTTAATTTTCTTAATCTTATCAAACTTATCATATTATGGAACAATGGTCTTAGCAGGGAAATTATTCCTGGTCGAAGGGGATGTGGATGCCGGCTTGCATACAATCGCCGCCAAGCTGAAGGGTTTTAAATCAGAAGATAAATTGAAGGAGAACGATAGAGATATAAGTTTGATTACCGAGATAAAGGACTTGCGCTTGATCGGAGATTCCTTGCATGGAACTTTCATCCAGGACCAGCTTCTGGAAGTGTATCATCATGGCGAGCGGGTGCACATACCAACCACGTCCGAAGCTCCTTTTTTCTTTGTCGAACAGAGGCAAACGGGTAGAATTGTTCTCACGATTATGGAGAAGAAAGCGAGAGCAAACAATATCGCCAATCAATTGAGCAAAATACTCTTCATAACAACGGGGAAGATAGTGGAAGTGAGGATTGAGCCTGCGCGATTTGAGCGTTTTCACGAAGATAACTTCGAGGATACAAAAGTAATCTTCTTTGACGATGTAGACCTACCGAATATCAAAAAACTGTCTTTGTATGGCTCTGCTTTAGGAAACACATCTATGTATGTAGACCATTTAAAGCATGGTAAAATATGGTATATTGTATTGAAGTCTAAGCGGCATGGAACGGTGGTAGGGGTAACAAGAAACGGTGTTGTAACCATTTTCAGCAAAGCAAATAAAGAGGATTTTATAAATTACGTGCTGGATGAGATCGTTGGTTTGATTTAAAGCCGTAAAAGTATAAGATGAAGGAGAGTTTCAGGCTAAAAGAGACTTTTGCATGGATAACAGCAGAGGAAAGGAAGTATGTAGAAATTGCAAAAGAGGAGATAAAACAGCGTAGAAAGGAATTGGAAAGATTTGTACGCTGGAATCCCTATTTTCTCGTGACGCTTGAGAGTTACCAGGTAAAAGAAAAAGATAAGGTACCCGAAATAGTGAGAAGAATGGCAGAATCTGCCGAAAAATTCTGCATAGGACCAATGTCCGCAGTTGCAGGAACATTAGCGGAGTTCGCGGTAGAGGCGATGCGTGATGCCGGAGCGACTTATGCAATGGTGGATAATGGAGGCGATGTTGCGTTGATAAACGATAGAGATGTGCTTGTTGGCATATATGCAGGTGAAAGTGCCTTCTCGAACAGGATTGCACTTAAGATAAAACCATCGGCATCATTATTAGGTATATGCACGTCTTCTGGGACGGTGGGGCATTCCATAAGCTTTGGGAATGCAGATGCTGCAACAGTGATAAGCAATAGCGCATCTTTGTCAGATGCCGCAGCAACTGCGCTCTGCAATTCTGCATCTGATGCTCATTCTGTCTCCAGAGCATTCCATTCGATCAATCATGTAGCGGGCATAAAAGGTGCATTTGTAATATACAAGGATGTCCTCGCAACGTGGGGTGAAATTCCAGAAATCGTGAAAATAAAATAGATAAATTAGATGGGAAAAGTTTATACAGATTGCCTTGAATATAATCAAATAAGATGAGACCCGGCATCGTTTTCAACTGGGAAGAAAAGGACTTGGAGAAAGTTTCCTTGGCAGAAGGGATCAGCTTGGAGAGACTGAAAAGAGAGCTCGAAGCAGGTAGAGTTGTAATTCCGAGAAATGCAAAGAGAGCAGAGCAGACGGAGAACCGAGAGAGAGCACTAAAAGCAATTGGCGAAGGAATGAGTACGAAAGTGAACGTAAACGTGGGAACGTCAAAGGATTATGTTAACCTCGAGGAAGAGGTAGAGAAGGCAAAAGTTGCAGTAAAATACGGTGCTGATACAATAATGGACCTCTCCACCGGTGGGGACCTCGATGAAATACGGGGAACGATTTTGAAAGAAATAGATGAGCCTGTCGGGACAGTGCCAATCTACCAGGCGGCTTTAGAGAAAACTGAAGAAAGGGCTGTGGTGGACATGAGTCCGGATGACATGTTCAATGCAGTAAGGAAACATGCAGAGGATGGTATCGACTTCGTTACCATTCATGCAGGCGTAAATCTGAACTCGCTGGAGAGATTGAGGAAAAGCGAGCGCATCTTAGATGTTGTCAGTCGAGGCGGCGCTTTTCTCGTCGCATGGATGATTCACAACGAGCAAGAAAATCCGTTTTACGAAGAATATGATTACCTGTTGGAAATAGCAAAAGAGTATGACTTAACGCTTAGTCTGGGTGATGGTATGCGTCCAGGCTGCATCTCTGATGCCTCGGACCGTGCGAAATATATGGAAACTATTGTGCTTGGAGAGCTTGTGGAGCAGGCGAGGAAAGAAGGAGTCCAAGCAATGGTTGAAGGTCCAGGACATATGCCGCTGGACGAAATAGAAGCGTCTGTAAAGACGATAAAACATATAACTGACTTTGCACCCCTGTATCTCTTAGGACCGCTCGTTACTGATGTCGCACCCGGATACGACCACTTTGTGAGTGCAATAGGAGGGGCGATTGCGGGAATGTACGGTGCTGATTTCCTTTGCATGGTGTCACCTTCGGAGCATTTAGCATTGCCCTCGATAAACGACGTAAAAGAAGGGACGATAATAACGAAAATAGCGGCACATGTCGCAGACCTCGTTAAGGAGGGGCAAAGAGAGAAGGCGCGACTCCTGGACGATGAAATGGCGCATGCAAGAAAGAACTTGGATTGGAAAAGACAGTTGGAAATCGCGATAAACCCCGGGGAAGCTCGAAGAATAAGAAATGGCAGACCTTCGGAGAGCGATGCTTGTTCCATTTGCGGTGATTTGTGTGCGATAAAAATGGTGAAGGAGTTTTTGAAAAGGAAGTAGCGGTAACATGAAGCCCGCTTCGCGTATGAGCAAACAACTTGTTTATGATCTGAGTTTTCCCGGTAGCGTGAAGGATATAAAAACGCTCGGATATTATCGGTTTAGCTGGTCTTGCTAAAGGACTAATTGAAAGAATTAGTACAAAAAGTTAAAAGGTATTTGAAGGCATATTAAGCACGGAAATTGTTTGAAATTCTTGGATATGTTCATAATGATTTCCAGAATCTGCTTTTTACAAGAAAAGGTTTTTGGCAACACTTTCTATTAAAATATGATGCATTGCATTAATCATCGCCTCGCCATTAATTACTGATTGATCCGTGAGGTATATAACAAAAAGGGAAGAATGAAGAGCAGAGATGCTTATATAGGAATTGGATTTCATAGAAACGTTGGGAAGGTGGAAATAGAGAAAGCGATTTGCAGATTCCTGGAGGAATTAGGAATAGAACTGGAAGAAGTTAAAGGTTTATGCACCGTGGATTTCAAAGAAACAGAGGAGTTGCAGGAGGTTTCTGCTAAGTTTAGCATTCCTTTATTTTTCTTTTCGCGCGATGAAATAAATAGCGTGGATGTGCAGTCAAAAAGCGCAGCAACTGAAGCGCTTAACATAAAGGGTGTTGCAGAACCCTGTGCTATCCTGGGAGCAACGAGGAATAAGGGCGAGTTCAAAATCGTGAAAAGGAAATCATTTGATAGAAAAATAACCCTTGCGATGGTGACTTAGAGAAATAAAAAAAGTAGGTGGACATGCTATCAGTAGTGGGAATCGGACCGGGAGCTTTGGACTTGATGACCGAACGAGCGAGAGTACGGATTTCGAGCGCGGATGTCATTATGGGCAATGAAAGATACATTGAGTTAATAAAGGACATCCTTCCCGCGAGTGCTGAGGTAATAATAGGCAGGATGGGAACCGAGGTGGAACGTGCGAAGAAAGCAGTGGAATTAGGGAAGCAAAAAAACGTCGTTCTTGTCTCCGGAGGTGATGCGGGCATTTACGGCATGGCGGGGCTGGCAATTGAGGTTATCGCACATTCCGAAAAGGATACAAAGCTGGAGATAATCCCGGGTATAACGGCTGCATTTGCATCGGCTGCCTTACTTGGTGCACCTTTGTCAAACGATTTCGCAGTTATCAGTTTGAGCGATTTGTTAGTGCCGTGGAACGAGATAGAGAAGAAGTTGGAAGGTTTAGCAAAAATAGACATCGCTGTGGTTATATATAACCCGATGAGCAAAACCAGGAAGGTACAATTAGAGAGGGCATACGAGATTTTTACGCAGTTCCGTGACAGGAAAACAATGGTCGGCATCGTGAAAAATGCAGAAAGAGAAGGATGCGAAATTGAGACTACCATTTTAGAAGATTTGCCTGATTTCTACCATCGTATAGATATGTCAACGACTATTATTATAGGCTGTTCGGGAACGAAAAAAATGGGAGGTCTGATGGTTACACGCAGGGGATATGAAAGAAAATATAATTACACAGGAGAAAGAGGGCATACAAGCGCTCCGCTACACGAGATAGACGATTATGTAGAGGCGGGAAGCAGGATATGGGAGCTCAGCAAGGCAATCGTAGGTGATATTGTCTCAAAATACCCAGGTTCGTTAAGCGAGCACGAACGAAGAGTTGCGGAACGCGTGGTTTTTGCTAATGCTGACCCTTCGTTTCTGGACTCCCTTGTGTTCAAGCATAACCCGGTTGAGAAGGGGATACAGTGCATAAAAGATGGTAAAATAATCATTACGGACATTGAAATGGTGAAAGCGGGAATCAGCAAAAAATACAGGGAGAAGGTAAGGTGTTATGTGAACGCACCAAAAACAATGGAGAAGGCGAAAAAGGAAGGGCTCACGAGAACTGCCGCTGGAATCAGACTCGCAAAGGAACTCGTTCATGATAACATCGTGGCTATTGGGAACGCACCTTCAGCCTGTCAGGAGCTTTGTGCACTCGTTGAGGATGGTATAAAGCCCGCTCTTATCGTTGCCACTCCCGTGGGGTTTGTTAATGCCGCGGAGACGAAAGAGAAGATCTTGTCTATGGGTATTCCTTGCATTGCGATAAGGGGTTCAAGAGGTGGGACTCCTTCAGCCGTGGCGATTATCAACGCGATAATCGAGATTGCGCATCAGATTAGCCGCGTTGACCGGTAAGAGCAATGGATGGCTATCTGATATTATCTCTGGAGGACGAGTTTCAATTTATCGAGAATCCATGTTTAGCCTATATATGGCACTTCTTTTTCAGTAATTTTCTGTTTTATGGGTATAGAAAAATAGAATGTCGAGCCTTTCCCTAACTCGCTTTCCACCCATATCTTACCACTATGCGCTTGAATGATTCCCTTAGCGATAGCCAATCCTAAACCTGTTCCTCCGTGTTCCCTTCCCATAGAACCGTTAATCTGGGAGAATGGTTTGAACAATTTCTCTTTGTCCGTTTTTGAAATCCCAATACCATCATCTGTTATACAAAACAGAACGTTTTCCTCAACTTGCATCGTTTCAACAACCACATCAGCGTATTTTTTCGAAAATTTAATCGCGTTGTTTAATAAATTACTTATTACCTGCCTTAATCGTTCGGCATCTCCAATTATAGTCGGCAATTCGGCTAATCTCGCTCTTATTTTAACGTTTTTCTTCTTTGCGAAGGGTTCCTGCATTTTTATTGCCTCCTTTACCGTGTCATTGAGGCTCATAGACTCGAAAGAAATCTTGATTCTCCCTGCTTCTATTCTTGAAATATCCAGGATGTCGTTAATCAATTTATCCAATCTCGTCAGATTTCTGAGAATAACCGCTATGCTATCCTCTTGTTTCTTGTTCAGCCTTCCCATATATCCTTCTTGCAGCATTTGTAGTTGCGCTTGCATGGGTGTCAGAGGGGTTCTCAATTCATGTGATGTTAGTGACAGGAAGACAGATTTCATCCTTGTTACCTCCTCTAAATCCACTACTTTTAACTCCAGCTCGCGGTTGAGCTTTCGAATCTCTTCTTCCGCTTTTTTCCGTTCCGTGATGTCTCTAAATATCGTTAATTTCGATACAGTGCCATCAACATTCTTCAAAGGCGTCTCAATGAGGTCATAAGTTTTGTTCACCCCGCGAGAGTACCATTCCCATCTCGCTGTCTTTCCCTTCGTCACTTCTGGAAGTTTGCACAGTGGACAGGGTTTCTCGCGATTATGAAACACTTTATAGCAAATATCCCCCACACGGTTTCCAAACTCGTGACGTAAAACCTTGTTCATAAACTCTACTTTGTAGTCTTCTGAAACGACATACACGCCATCAACCATGCTTTCCAGAATCAAATTCAGGTTGTCCCGCTCTGCTTTTATCCTCGCTTCCAACTCTACTACTTTTGTTATATCTCTGCTCACACGGACAGTGCCAATCGGCACACCTTTTTTGTCTTTTAGTACTGCTGCCGACATGCTGATATGAATAGGCTTCCCATCTTTCCTCAACACGATTGTCCGATAGTCTCGAATCTCCCCTTCCTTCTGCACCAGCTCCATTATTCTATCCGCTTCTTCAGGGTCTGCGAAGAATTTCCTGTTGGACGTTCCTACCACCTCATCCGCACGATAACCCATGATTCCCTCTGCACCTTTATTCCAATCTCGCACAATCCCTTTCATATCTACCACAGTAATCGTGTCTGCAGAACTCGCAATAATATTATTCAAATAATCTCGTGTTTCTTTCAATTTGCCCTCGCTCTTTCTTACCTCCTCTCCTCTTCTTTTTTCCTCCTGCAACAGAGATTTAGCGTGTTCACGGCTTACAAATCCGACAAAATAAGCGGCAGCGAGAAAAACAAACGCTCTTTGTACCGCCTCAAGCGTTACGATGCTAAAGCCGAAGTCCGTGTGGATGAAAGTCGTGAGAACATGAACCGCACCGAGGAAGATTGCAACATAAATAGCCCTTGTATGATACCATACCCCAGCTAGAATAAGGGGAATATAGAAAAAATGTGTGTACACAATTTCTTTACCCATGATGAAAGTGACATAAACATCTAAAATGACACAAGCTAAGATTGCGATAAGTAGAATAAGAGATTTCATCTTCTCGCGCGGTATGCCAGCAAAGAGGTGTCTGTTTTCCATACTTTTATTTTATTATTTTAATCGGTTTTTTCAATCGCATCAAGCAGCTCTCTCATGGTAAACGGCTTGCCAATGAAATCTACAACCTGTTTCAAAGCAAGCAAATCCTCTTCCTCTGCTTCCAGCATATGAACCGCGGTCAAAAAGATAATTTTTATCCCTGCGAATCTGCTATCTTTCTCTATCGCATTCAGTATCTCCTTGGAAGTCAAGCCGGGCATCATTATATCCAGCAGAAGAACATCAGGGATTTCTTCTTTTAATTTCTCCAGGCACTCATGCCCATCCTTTGCTTTGATAGTTCTATAATTATTGGCTTCCAGGATTTGTCCAACCGAGAGCAAAACGTCAGGTTCGTCATCCACAATCATAATCGTTTTTCTTTCGCCCATTATTCTTATTTTTTATTTGTCTGCTCCTATTTATCTTTTTTTATTTTAACTTTCAGACGTGAGGCGTGACGGCAGCGACCAATTGAAAAGGTCCTTTTTTCCCTATTATCAGTGAAGCAGATAATCGGGCATTGAATTCTGAACCGTCTTTTCGCAACGCAGTCAAATCCCCTTCCCACGTCCCTTTTTCACGTACCGTGGTAAGAACATCCTCAGCTTTAGCTTCGTCTTTCCAGAATGATGAGCAATGGCGTCCTAAAACCTCCCTCTCCGCTTTATAGCCCCACATTTCCATGAATGCATGATTCACATAGGTCTGATTTCCTTCCAGGTTGGTCATAAAAATAGGTTGAGTGGAGATTCTAATGGCATTGGCTTTGAGCCTCCACTCCTCTTCCGCTTTAATCTTAGCGATACCACCTGCGATTGCCTCTGATACACCCTCAAGCAAACTTCTATCTTCTTCAGAAATCGTTCTTCCGGAGCTGGTGAGGATGAGGAGAGCGCCATGAAGCTCGCCTTTGGTCTTCAGTGGAATCGCATAAACCTCTTGAAGATTATATTCCCCGGCTAAGCGGAAAGCGGTTTGGGCAAGTTCGAGCTCAACCATGCCTTTCCTGCTATCGAAGAAATCAAAAAAGATTACTTCCTTACGGTGGATTGCCTCCATTGCTATTCTCCTCTTCCATTCCTCAGCTCCACTTGTTTCTCCAACAGGATAACCTATCTGAGCATAACTGAAAAGCATATCCTTTACAGGGTCGTAAATCAATATATCGCCGAAGTCGAAACTGATTACATCTCGCAAGTTCTTGAGTATCGTGGAACACAACTGGTGGATGGTGTACGACCTGTTAACCGATTCGCCGAGCAGACGGTGCAGTTCAGAGAGATTTTTTATTCGCTGCTCGTACTTCACTTTTTCTGTGACATCGTGGATGATGGCGATAACGGAGAAGGAGCCGTCGGGATTCTCAACCCGTCTCGCTTTGATGTCCAGTATTCTCCCATCTTTATCTTCCTCTCGGCTTTCCACTTCCTCTGAACTTCCATCAATGACCTCTGCTATTCGACTGAGAGTTTGGCGTTGATGTGCAGAACCAAAGAAGACGTGATAATATTTCTGCCCTATGCAATCCCCATATAGTGCGGTCAAATACCGGTTCATGAAGAGGATATTGTAATCAAAGTCAAGAATCAGAATGCCTTCGGGCATATAGGAGAGGATGCGAGAGAAAATCTTCTCGGTGTATGTCTTCTCTTCTTCGCTTAGCAGGAAGATGTGCTGTAAAGGCGATTTACTCACGGACCATATCTTTGCTCTCCCTATTTGCTTGTACGTGATGCGCCCATCAGCGCGCAGGTGGTTCAGGTATTTGGACAGCGTATGCCTTCCGAGTTGCACTGCCTTCGATATCTCTTCTATGGTGGCACCTATACCCCCGATGTCCTGTATTACATCGATTATTTTGGAGTATATCTCTTCTTCCGCTTTCACTTTCATCTTATGTAATGACAAACATAAAATTGGTGCAGATGATATATAAAAGTATGGTTACCATTAACGGACACATTCCCCGATAAATTTAGAAAAATATATATATCCCTTTCGATATAACTATCCTTTAATGCTCACCGTATATGGGCACCATGTGGGAAAAAGAGAGCGGTGCCGAAGATAATATTGAGATATACGAAAATGCAACGGTGAGATGAGGTAAAATGTCGCAATTGGTTATTAAGGAAAGCAGAAGGGAGGAAAGATTCAAAAATAAAGAGCGAAGGGGTAAATTCGAGATAATCGCGGATGTCCTTTCAGTAGCAAGGGAAGGGGCAAAGAAGACACAGATAGTATATAAAGCGAATCTTAATTTCAAGATAGTGAGCGAGTATCTTTCTTTTCTGGAGGTGAAAGGATTTATAGGGAATACGAGCAGGGATTACACGACAACAGAAAAGGGAGAAAAATTCTTAAGGATTTATAAGGAGATGGAGGAGCTGTTAGCGTAACACTTTTTCTTTTTTCTACAAAAAAGAAAACCTGTGCTAAAAGAAAAAAGTTTTTTCTTTGCCAAAGCCTCCTCTTATTCTCTTATTTTTTAACTTGATTCAGGTTCTTTTTAAAAGGAAGCACTGCTTAAAACACTGAGTTCAGTTTCTTAACCATTTTCCGTAGGCAAAATTCTTATGTCTTTTTATGATGTCCTGTTCAACCTACCTATTGAGGGTTACCATATAGGATACCCTAAAGGGATGCTTTAATGGGTGGGATTTGGGGTAGGGGAACGATATAAAAATTTAGGAGGTGATAAGGAAAAAAATGAGATCGAGAACACAAATTGCTGCGCTGGCAGTGGTGATGATAATGACAATCGGCACAACAGTCATGCCCGCGATGGCTG
>JAPDIG010000003.1:0-5756 GCA_025966525.1 Candidatus Methanophagales archaeon
GTGCTTCCAGTGTAACTTGAATATAGATGAGAAGAAAGAGGAAGGGGATGAAAGGTGAGGCAATCACTTCTTCCATAATTCAAACATGTATGACTTTTTATCTAAGGATTTTCGTTTGATTTGAATTGAAAGAATAAAATGGAAGGAAGTCATACTTTATGTACAACAATAAAGAAAAGGGGAGTCATTATATTAGCTAACGAGTGTGTTATCCAGCTCGGAACGATACTGCCGTTTCCCACCTTTTCATTTATATATCCCATTAAATAGCCAATTGTCCCTGTAAGCAATACTATCGCTGTTATTCCAACCATATTTCTAATTATCCCCCAGAATAATACCCCATGCATTAAACCAAATAATATACTTTGCAAAAGATTTCCATAACTAAATCCTATTAAATTAATAAACCTTTTTCCAAGAAAACCCCTGAATAAAATTTCTTCTGACATTGCTGTTGCCACTATTGATTTGATTAAAACAATCAATATCGCATTCACACAAAGCCCCATTTGTTGTATAGCTCCACCGACTAAACCTTCAGCCCTAAGAGTATCAAGTAGCCCAAGTTTCCAATACACCAGCCAAGAACCACCAAAATATAACAGTGCTATAACTATTGAGATTGGAATAGATTTTCTCTCCGGTTTAATTAGTCCAATATACTTTAAAAAGCCAGTTATCTTCTTATTTTTCACAAGGTAAAAAATCAAAGGTATTGCTGAAAAAATCGCAACTTGAATTGAAGCTGAAATTAAGGTTATTAACACAATCATTTTTACCACCTCTATATTTTAAAGTATTTACAGATAAAATTTATTTCCGATAACTCCGGTATATCCGAACTTATGTTCGTATATCCTTCCAGTTTGACATTATATCCGAAGTTAAGTTCGTATATACATCCCTCTAACTGAACTTCAATCATTTCTCACCTCCTTGAAGATTATGTCCAAAGGACTTCTTATTTTTCCTATATCCTTATTACTCACATGTGTATATATTTCTGTTGTCTTACTGCTCTTATGTCCCAAGAGCTCTTGGATATATCTTAAATCTACGCCGCTTTCCAGTAAATGCGTAGCAAAACTATGCCGAAGGCTATGAACTGATACTTCTTTTGCTATTCCTGCTCTTTTTACCGCAGCTTCAAATATCTTTTCTACACTCCGAACCGTTAAGTGGGCATTTCCCTTTTTTCCCGGGAATAGCCATTTTTCAGGATTATTGGCATTCATGTATCGTGATAAGGATTCCATAGCAATATCCGAAAGCATCGTATACCTGTCTTTCCTACCCTTCCCACCTTTTATGTGAATTAACTTCCTCTCAGTGTCAATATCCCCAGGCTTTAACTTTACCACTTCACTCACTCTTAACCCCGCTGAATATATAAGCATCAATATCAGCCTGTGCTTGATGTTGGTAATCGATGACAAAATCCTTGAAACCTCCTCCTGACTGAGAACCACAGGAAGCTTCCTATCCTTCTTTGGCCTCTTTAGCTCATATACAAACCTCCGCTTTAGCACCTCACCGTAATAAAACTTCAGCGCATTGAGCGCGGTGTTCAAGGTGAATGTGGAAACCTCCTTATCATTCGCTAATAATACAGATAATCCCTTATATCTTCGTTTGATACTTCATAAGGATACTTCTTAGAGAATTCCAGAAACTCCCGGTTATGATACAAATACAGTTTTATCGTTCTCTAACTGTATTTCCTCAGCATAAGTTCCTTTTTCAGCTCGTCTAAGTATATAACGGAGGTGAAGAACAATGCTTTCCCCATCGAAAACGAAGCTTTTCAAGCCCTGAATAAGGCACACTCCAGTATCTTCCCTCAGGATGCCATCGGTATCCTTCAATGCTTTTAACTTTCGTGATGTAATAATCTATGTTATAAGGAAAAGCAACTGCAACTCTTTCATCCTCTCCCCCTAATCTTTATCATTCTCCTTTATCATCCCCAACCTTTCCAGCACCGCCCTCAACTTCGCTTCATTCGCTTCACTCAACGCACCCAGCGGAAGCCTCACATGTCCCGCGGGCAAATCCATCATTTCCGCCGCCTTCTTCACCGGTATCGGATTCGTCTCCAAAAACATCGCTTCAAACAGCGAAAACAGCCTGATATTTATCTCCTTCGCCTTCTCTATCTCTCCTCTTAGCACCGCATTCACCATCTCGCACATCTCCCGCGGCGCGATATTCGCCGCCACGGAAATCACTCCCTTGCCCCCTAAGCTCATTATCGGTAGCGTGAGGAAATCATCGCCCGCAATTACGGTGAAGTCCAAACCCCGTTTCGCTACCGAACTTATAATCGCTCCTACCTGTTTCAAATCCCCGGAAGCCTCCTTCACCCCTTTTATATTACTAATCTCCGAGGCAAGCTCCACCATCGTCTCTGCATTCACATTCTGACCCGTCCTTGAAGGTATGTTATATAAAATCAGCGGAATATCCACGGAATCGGCAATTCTCTTGAAATGCTCCTTCAGCCCTTTTACATTCGGTTTATTATAATACGGCGTAATCAAAAGGCAAGCGTCAGCACCCGCATCCGCTGCATGCTTCGTGAACTCAACCGCTTCCTTTGTGCTATTCGACCCCGTGCCTGCTATCACCGGCACTTTTGAGCAGTCCACCACCACGTCTATCACGCGCTTATGCTCTTCATGTGAAAGCGTTGCTGATTCACCAGTCGTACCACATGGGACTATTCCCGCTACACCGCCCTCTATCACAAATTCTACAAGCCTCTTCAAACCTTCCGTATCTATCTCGTCATCCACTGTAAACGGCGTTATAAGCGCCGGATACACTCCTTCTATCTTCAACATTTCAACTCACTCACACTTCACTTTCTTTTTTCCCTTTCTTTTTATGTGTTATATATCCTGCTATCCGGTTTCGTATCCCTTTGCTCTCTATATTGGTATACTCCTCCACTATTTTCTTATTTACGTCGAAGTCATCAGTGAAATCATTTACTTCCTTCAATAACTGTTTCGCCAACTTCTTTATATATGTCGGTTTAACCGTGCCCACTGCTAATCACCCTCTCCTTTTTCACTCTCTGTACCTGTACTTTCGGCTGCGGCTTCTGATGCTTCCATCCCTATCTCTTCTTCTCCCTTCTCTCTTACCTCACTTATGCCGATCATTAGAAACACTGCTCCGACCAACAACACGATGATGGGTATAACCCCTAATATAACGATCACCAGCGCATCCCTGAAGAAAGCTATCTGCGGAATAACTAACATGGCTATTCCCAATACTGCTAACACTACCCCCAAAAATATTTCTCCATATTCTTTCATTTCTATTTTACCACCTCCTTCTTTATCCCCTCATCACAAATTCGGCAATCTCTGGCTTGTATCGCCATTCCTCTGGTAAGACCTTCTCCCTCCTATAATACTTTACAAGCCTTCTTATCTTTGATTCGGTTAACTGCAGCGCCCTTTTGGTATGATTATCCTTTTTGTTCGCCTCGAGGTGCTTTCTTATTTTCAATGCTTTTCGCATCAAATTCTGAAGGTCTTCTGGTATCTCCCTCGCAATACCCTTCTCCTTTAATATCTCCGTTATCTTTTTCCCCGTGATCAACGCAACGCTCGGCACGCCATGGCTATCCCTTAATGTTATTCCTATCTCACTTGTGGAATATCCCCTCTCGTATAACTCAACCACTTTTTTCGCCACTTCTTTCGCTCTCAAGTCTATCCATTCAGGTGTTGTTTTCCTGAGAGGTCTCTTAGACCCTGATTTTCCTCTCTTCCTTGCATATATCCGCGCCATTTTATCTATTTATTACCTAATCTTTCGCTTTGCATATAAATATCTTATGATGCTTCTCGCTATTAACTTGATGATGCTTGGTTTTTTTAAAAGTTCACGAAATACAAAGGACTGATAGTCCATATCCCCTCGATTTGCTATTAGCTGCATCATGTCGTATTTTGAGAGTGCATGACATATCTTATCGAAGTCATCATCGCTAAGTACACATCTTAACCTGTGAACCTTTAGTCCAAATGCTATTTCCTTCCCTATTTCCTCACAGCAACCTTTTTCATATTCCCTCAGCACTTCCATATCCCCTTCCAAGCATGCTTTTGCCGCTATCTCTCCTGCTATCTTCCCGCACTTCATGCCATAATACACACCACCGCCAGTGATTGGCTTGACCTGAGCCGCGGCATCTCCGACCAGCAGCATGCCTACTCCATTAACCATCTTTACAATCCTCCGCCTTTGCCCAATGCCTGCACCCCCTGGAATGGGGATTATCCCGGCAGTAAAATTTGACCGGGTGCCTTTGTATTTCTTCGCAATAACGGGATGCTCGGATAAATTTCTCTTTAAAAACCGTAGAGGATTTGGATGCGGTGAAACCCTTTTGTCTATGCAGAGACCGACTCGAGCAGTGTTTTTGCCGATTGGGATAGCCCACGCGAAGAACCCCGGTGCAATGCTCTTGCCCACGAAAATCTCTGCAACGGCTTCTTCTACTTCATAGGCTCCTTCTATTTGCACGCAGTTCAGGAAGTTTTTTGCGACTTTTAACCCTGCTATATTAGCTACTACGCTCCTCGCACCATCTGCGCCTATGACTACTTTTGCATTTATTTCACGTGTGCTTGCAGCAGTAGCATCCATTATTATCAGCTTTGCTTTCTCCCCCCTTCTCTTTACTCCTTTTACTCTACTCTTCAAAATTATGTCGACACCTTCATTCAACGCTGCCTCCGCCAATTCCTTATCAAAGATATCCCTCCTTATGGCAAAAGCCCTCTTCTCTGAAGATGGCGATTCTATCTTTATTGCGTGCGAATGTGAATGAATGATTGCTCCCCTCAACTCGCAGTTTATAAATGATTTACTGTTCTTTATTTCGCTCTCTTCTATCGCTCTTTTACTTATAAGTCCTGCGCATTGAACTGGCTCGCCTATCGCGGGATCCTCCTCGAGGATCAGCGTAGAAACACCTTCCTTTGCCGCGTATTTAGCCGCCATGCACCCCGCTGGACCGCCCCCTACCACGACGACATCGTATTCGAGCATAAACCATAACAAACTTCCAACCCTTTTATATTTGAAAAGTTTAATGTATTGGACAAAAATGAAATCTGAGAAATCTAAACAACCGAGAAAACAAAGGAAAGCAAGGTATAACGCTCCTTTACACGTGCGACACAAGTTCATGAGTGCGCCTCTTTCCGAAGAACTGCGCGATAAATACGAGAAGAGAAGTTTTCCCGTGAGAAAAGGGGATACGGTAAAAGTTATGAGAGGAGACGACAGAGGTAAAGAAGGAAAAGTTAGGTCCGTAGACTTGAAGCGCGAAAGGATAACAGTAGAAGGCGTTGTTGTTGCCAGGTCTGATTTATCCGAAGTCCCTCGACCCATACATCCCTCGAATGTCATGATAACAAAGATAGATTTAAAGGATAAGCTAAGGGAAAGCGCATTGATGAGATAGAAGATGAGATCCATTGGAGTTGGATATTATAAATACGAACAGTGGAACCTTTTGCTGGAGTCCGCTTCGGACAGAGAGGATTTAGAAGACACTTATGAAGAATGGCTCCAGGTGTTTGAAAAAATGATTGTCTGAAGCCATTCAGAGAGTGGAGGCTTTTCCTTTTGCATTTTGTAATGTTATATTATCTGCCCATCACTTCTTCATGTAGTAGCTTCATCCTCTTTATGGATGGGTGCGCATCCCCTAATTTATCCTTCAA
>JAPDIG010000003.1:5856-51624 GCA_025966525.1 Candidatus Methanophagales archaeon
TTTGCATTTTGTAATGTTATATTATCTGCCCATCACTTCTTCATGTAGTAGCTTCATCCTCTTTATGGATGGGTGCGCATCCCCTAATTTATCCTTCAAGTCCTTTAATGCGTCTTCTATGCTTGTTCTCTTTGCCCCATCAATCAAATTATCCGCACATGCAACAATTTTCTCTTCTATCGTCTCTGGCACGAAATCCACCGGAGGCAGTCCTACTTCCTTCGCTTCCCCCGCTGTTATCCCTGCTCCTACATGCCTCTGAATTATTCTCACTACTTTTTCCTCCAGTCCTAATTCCTTCGCTATTTCGCCACCCACGAACCCGTGATCCACACTATGCGAGCGTGCCCTGCCTATGTCATGCAACAGCGCTCCCTCAAAAACCAGTTTTTCATCTACACTATTACTATTATAACCCTCACGATGGTTGTAATGAAGAGCGATTTCTAAAGCCAGTTCTGCAACTGCTACGCAATGCTCCACAACTGATCCATCACATCCAACTTCTCTCAGTAACTTTATGCACCTGCGCCTTATCCCTTTTTTATCTCGCGCTTCCACTTCTCTATCTCTTCTATTTTCTCTTCTAACTCTTTTATTAACGCATCATTATCAACGTATTCAAATTTTGAGCTACATTCATCGCACCAGAAGTCTTTCGCCGCCGCTTCTTCAAATAAAACGCGCTGACAGTTGCACTGATAAAACACTCCCTTGCGCTCCTCTTCAAGTTGACTGTTTAATCCCTGCAACAACCCCTCTGCCTCATCTTCCATTATCTTTTTAATATTGTCACGATTAAAATGCCATAGATACGTAATCCATCCGCTATTATCATCACGTTCAGTTCTGTATTCAGCTATTCTGTTCTCGTACAACGTGTATAGAATCTTTCTTACAGAAGTGAGTTTGGTATCACTTAGTCTTGCGATTTCCTCATCTGTTATTTCTTCCTCCGGGACGGTCTCCATTATCTTCAACCCTTCTTCCCCTATCATCTTCTTGAAATACTCCCGTACTATGAAATTCTCCGACTCGAACATCTGCGATATTTCACCACTACAATTAATTATAACTTCTGATTAATTAAATTTTTCTATTTTGTTAGCAACCCCTACAAGAACTTTTCTCTTATTTCACCTGCCTTTTCTATCCCGATTTCCACCATTTCCACTATTTCCTCTTCCTTTAACCCACCACTACCGCTCTTCTGCATCGCAGATATGGTGCCATCTGCATTTGAAATCACCGTTAATCTGCTTGTGGCTGCATTTTCCTCATTAAAATTCGGGTCCACCAGGATATTCCCTTCAATTTCTACTGTCGTTACCGCCACCGGTGTGTCCCGCATGGGCAGTGTGTTTTCACCTGTTAAGTCATATCTTTCATTTGGTATGCGGATATTCATAAGAGAAGCAATAGCACCTAACGCAGCGGCATCCACCAGATTACCATCGTTGTCTAATATATGTATATCTATAAAGACTATCCATACCTTCTCTCCTTCTTCTATACACAATTTCTCCAGGTCAATTGCTTCTGAGCCTCGAATGCCTCGGTCCACTACCCGCGCCAGTTGTACACTGTTTTCATCCGGTGGCCCTGACTCGAATTCGGGGGATGCCAGGGGCACAAATTCTGCATTTGTGATTATCACACCCTCATCAGGTGCATCAGGAAAAGGCTCACCAGGTTCGAGTTTTATGCCCACTAAAACATCGGTATTCCCTATTTTCACCCTTGCTGATCCCTCTGCGCGCTTTATTACATCCCTCTCCACGCTTATCTCGCGGTATTCGCGAAATCCCCTGCCATCTACTCTCTTCCCACTTCCTATCAAATCATGTACATAATCTTTCCTTATATCATCCACTATCTCCAGTCCCATCTCTATGCCTCACCTTCCCCTACATCCACACTCTCACTATATCTATCTATCAACGCCGTTCTTTGCAGCTCGTATATCTGATGACATGCACGCATCGCAAGCTTCAGCCCGCGCTCAAATTCTTCTTTTTCTAAACGACCGTCCATTTGTAACAATGTAATCGTGTTTGTTCTGGATACCATCGCCACTGGCATATCTGCCTCTCCGTGATTATCCTCCATCGCATTCAAATCCAACACTACCTCCCCGCCTATTTTACCAACGGCAATGGAAGAAACCAGGTCTTTCATCGGTATCCCAGCATCAGCAAGAGCGACAGAAGCAGCATTTATCCCTGCTGTTCGCGTCCCCGCATCCGACTGAAGTATCTCCACATAAACATCTATCGCCGTCTTCGGATAATACTCTCTCATAATAACGGGGTCCAGCGCTTCTCTACTCACCTTCGATATTTCCACGCTCCTTCTATCAGGCCCTGGTCTTTTTCTGTCATCTACCGAAAAGGGCGCCATGTTATACCGGAATTTAACCACAGCCATTTTTGCATCCTGAGCGTGCCTCGGATGCATCTCCCTCGGTCCATATACCGCAGCTATCACCTTATTATCGCCTAATTCGAAATAACATGACCCATCTGCTCTTTTTAACACGCCAACCTCTATTTTTATAGGTCTGAGCTCGTCAAAACCTCTTCCATCTAATCTCTTCCCTTCTTTTATAAGCTCTATTTTTTCTTTTCCTTCTTTCATTCTCCCTCTTTATCTCCTTCCTTTTGCTCTTTTTAGTCTGAACGAATCTAAAAAAACCGCCACTCTATCTGTTAAACCAGAGGTGTGGGACTCACTCGCAATCTTGAATATCGCCTCAGTTGCGAGGTTCATGTCATCCTCTCTGCCTCTTACCCAAATACGACCATTCTTTGCTATGAATATAAAGCAATTGCATTTTTCCTTTAACATCTTTATCATCGAACCGTTCCTTCCTATAACTCGTGGTACCTTAGTATGTGGTATCTCTATCAATCTTCCACCATGGCTCAGATTGAAATCTTCCTTTAATGCTAAATCTACCCTCATCATCACATCCACATTCGTCACTTTCGCTACGATCAGATCATCTAAATCAAGATATCTACTCAAGCTACCAAACTCTATCTTCTCATCCCTCGTATCTGCAAATTCCGACATGTGTAATCGCGCTTCGTAAGGAGAAGCGATGTCAACAATCCAGAAAGGGAATGAAATCTCTGCTATTCTACCTATCACCACATCTCCTTCTGCTGGCACATACTTCCCGGAAAGCGGTACCACTTTTATCTCTCCCCTTTCGTCCACTATGCCATATCTCGCTGCATGAACCTTACCCTCCTCAACATAAGTCCCCTCTCCTGCACGACTCACCGCTTCTGAAATAAAATCCCCTGGAACCACCACTTTATACATATTTCTTCACTTCACGATCTTCGTCTGAACTTCCCCTTTTGTTATTGTATTCAAAAAAGAGAAGAATTCATCCCTCATTCCTGCGGGTACTCGCACCAGTGCGATGAATGAACCATCACCCTGCCATTCCTCCTTCGTCACCGCATAATTCTTTTTTACCTCATATACACGCCCGGTGTATGCTGCCGGGATTTTTATCGCTATCTGTATCTCCTCTATCTTTATCGGAATTTTCACCCTTATAGACTTCAGCGTTTCACTTACCAATTCGTCTATGGACTTAAAAGGGTCAATGTGCACCTTTGCTTCTTTCATTGCTATTTCTATTCTTTGAGGAGGGTGAGGCGTGTTTGTCTGTGGGTTTATAGAGATGCGAGAAATTCGTTCTATCACCGCTTTCTTCTTCTCCTCCACCCTTTTCCTCCTTTGCTCGGCGGTAAGGTGCACCTCACCTTCTTTTATTATCCTCTTTGCTATTTCCCCTACATCTGCCGTAGAGAATACCGCTATCAAATCGCCTTCTGTTGCTTTTTCGCCTTTTGACGCATCCGCAAATATCTCTTCCACCGCTAAAGCATCTCCTATCTCTTCTTCAACACCACTCCTGATCAAATCCGCCCTTTCCGGGTCTACAAGGACTTCAAAATTCTTCTTGCCGTGCTTATACCTCGCTATTACTGCTTTGTCCAGACTCACCATTTTATGTCTATGCCCTACCTCTCCTTTCCTTCTTTTCCCCCTTCACTCGCTCTCTCAGCTTTTTCATTCCCCTTCTTCACTTTCTTTATATACGGCTCTAACTCATCGGCACTCAAAATCCTAAATCTCTTCTTCTCTAATTCCGCAAGACCTGCATCCACGGTTGTTATGTCTATCTTCCCTTCTGTTACTTTATACAACGCTTCCAAACCGAGCAAGATAGCATCTTCAAGTATGAGGTCATCATTATACTTCTCCTCAAGCATCTCAGTTACGATGCTCCTTCCAGAACCGATCGCGGTTGCTTTATATTCAAGCAATGCCCCGCTTGGGTCAGTCTCAAGAAGATAATTATCACCATTATACACGCCCCCAATCAACAACGCGGTCCCAAAAGGTCTGAGCCCACCAATCTGTGTGTACGCTTGCTTAAAATCACATATCTTTTTCGCTAAGGTTTGCACATCTATCGCTTCATCATACAAGATTTTGTTTATTTGCGCTTCCACCCTGCCTCTATCTATCAGTATCCGTGCGTCTGCGACCAATCCCGAAGTTGCTGCACCTATATGCTCGTCTATTTGAAATATTTTTTCTACGGAACCGCCTTCCAACAGACGAGAAGTCAATCTCTTGTCCACCAATAACACAACACCATCCTGCGCCTTTATTCCAACCGCGGTAGTTCCTCTCTTTACTGCTTCTCTTGCGTATTCTACCTGAAATAACCTTCCATCAGGGCTGAACACCGTTATCGCCCTGTCATAACCCATTTGTGGCATCATTTGCATTTACATCACCCTTTTTTATTCCTATTTGGATACATACCTATGGACTCGACGGGATTTGAACCCGTGGCTTCCTCCTCGCGAAGGAGGCACTCTTCCACTGAGCTACGAGCCCCCGCCTTTTATCTCCAAGATATTCAATAAATACAATATAAGAGAATAATAAATAAACATTTGAATTGACAGAATGTCAACTTCACCTTTTATCATCGGGATATCCCTGGTAGGAATAGGATTTCTGACGGGACTGAGCGGGGCATTGATACCGGGACCGCTTTTTGCTTTTGTCATATCAGATACATTGAAGAAAGGAGCGTTGTCCGGACCATTAGCCATAATTGGTCATATTTCCGTGGAATTACCGTTAATAGTTGTCCTTGTTGTTTTAGGACTCGAATTGATGAAAAGCTATTTCAGTCTATTTGAATCTTTGATATATGCAATAGGTGGCTTTGCCCTCATTTTAATATCTTTATTTATTATTAAAGAGGGAAAGGCAGCAGCGGAATTACGGTCAAGCGAGAATGAAATAAGGGATGAAATGCGAGTAGCGAAGTATAACAGTTCAATCTTTGCCGGTTTTCTACTCACTGCTTTTAATCCTTCTTTTATACCCTGGTGGATGGGGATAGGTTTCCCGGTGTTATTCAACGGCTTTAAACAACTGGCTTTAATGGGTATAATTTTGGTAACTTTGGGGCATTTCCTTTCCGACTTCGCTTGGTATTCTTTCGTATCTTTCTCTTTCGCTAAGGGCAAGAATTTCTTTGTTGGGAAAAGATACGAATTGACGATGCTCGCAATTGCTATCTTTTTGATTGCTCTGGGTGTTCTATTCTTTATTAAAGGTGCAACCGGATACTTTTGAAAATGGAACGTAAGTGGCTAAATAGAATCCTGGGCAAAGAGAAAATACCATCCACGGTGGCATTCGATGAAATAGATAGCTGGTTAGAGGTGGCATCGAAATCGCTATTTCATGGTCTGAGTACAAATGCCGATCAGTTATATGAAGAGATAAGTAAAATACGTGAGAGGCTTGAACAGCATACCTCCGAGCTTCATGATGCCGAACCAGATGAGAATATGCCTCCGCAGATTGCAAAAATAGGGTTGTCAAACCGCGATAAGATGGTAAAACATCTCTACTCGCTGACTGAAAAAATGTTGATCCCGGCGCAAACCGATTACAAAACAGTTTTGTCTTTTTATGAAAAAACTACATCCAGCATAAATTTCGTTTTTGATAAATCATCCAGGACTATCTACTATGTTCGCTCATTGTTTCCAGAAGAGGTTAAGGAAGTGATCACCGACCTCAAACAATTAAAAACCGCGCTTGACCAACTTATCACGCCCATGAAGGGAAAAGAAAGCCAGATTATGAATTTAGAACGAGCGTCAGAGCTGGCGGTGGATATAAAAGAGGTAAAATCAAGGATAGAAAAGGAAAAAGAGAACGTTTGTGCTCTAGAAGCAGAGTGTTCTGCACTCGAAAGGAGAATCGAAATGGAAGGGGAAAGATTGCACGCAATTGAAGAGCAGGAAGAATGGACGCGGTTCAAAGAGCTCGAAACAGAATTGTTTTCCATGAAGGAGGAATTAAATGCGCTCGAATCGGATGTCAGCAAATTGTTCTCTCCCATTAACAAAGCACTCAACCTATTGAAGAAGCAGGATGAGACGGGACGACGTACGCTTACTCCTGAAACGCAAAGGGCGATTTCTTCTATCCTGTCATCCCCAATTCAAGCGCTCGGTAAAGATATAAACGGATTTCTACTCTCTATAAGGGATATAATCGAAGAAGATGCCTCTAGCCTGAAGGAGCGAAAGCGAGATACGACACTGAAATGGATAGACCATCTGTTACATAGCGAGCTATCCTCTATAAAGGGAAAACATGAGGGGTTACAATCGAGAATTGAAGAGGTTATGGGTAAGCTTGCGTCTATGACGATACTCAAAGAGAGAGAAGAGCTCGAAAAATCAATTGTTTCAGCTAAGGGACAACTATCTCGTTTACAAGGAGAAGTAGCGCGAACAAAAAGGCACGTGTTTTCGTTGGAAGAGGAACTTATAGAGAAAAAAGGTCTTTTGTCAGAGGTTTTGGAAGGGATTGCCGGCAAGAAGATTGATGTCGAATTCGATCTCTTGACCATCCATGAGTGAAGGGGGTAAAAAATGATAAGATTACTTCCAGATTTGGAAAAAGGCAAATTCTCTTTTTGTTAGTCCTTTTCATCGCTTTCTAACCCTCTTAGGTTTACCCTTAAATTCCCGAATTTATTTCTGTTTTATCCTCCTTTTCCTAACTTTTTTCGGCTTTTTATCTAAAACCAAGCTTTTTTAGGGTTTGGTTTATACGTCCCTAACATCCAACTTTTCAAATAAAAAAAATTAGGAGGCGAAAAGAAGAAAAAATGAACAAAATAAACAGAAAAAGCGCGGTTGTAGTGATAACAAGCGTTGTATTATTGGGGACTCTTGCGCTATCTACGGGGATTACAAGCGCAGAGAAGATGCCAGCAGAGGAACTGTTCGAGCTTCTCTCCGGCGGCTGGGATTTCAATGGCACAATGACCTTAAGCGAACTGACTATGCCTATTATCGGCACGCGAGCTGTCATCCTAACGGGGCCGACCGCTGCAGATTTTGTTGCAATAATGGAAGGAGCGGAGGAAGCCGAGATAGGGAAAGCTTGGTGGGACGCGGAAAAGGAGAAACTCGCGATTAAAGAAGGAGAAGAAGAACCGAAGTATTTCGATTTACTGGAAAATGGCTACGGTGGCACGTACGAATTAGAGGAAGGAATTCCTGAGTGGGGCATTACAGAGAAACTTTTCTGCGTGGAGAACCTGACTATCGTCGATGGGAATACCTTGGCACATATTTGGGTAGCAAGAAATAAAACAGGCATCCTGGTAGCAAAATGGGAAGCCACTTTCACTCGAACTGACAAATGGCACGTGTGCGAAGGCATTTCGATTCAGGATGCGATTGAAAATGCAGATGATGGTGACACGGTAATCGTGCACGAAGGTATTTACGAGGAGCAGTTGTATATTGCGAAGAGTCTTGACCTTAGGGCTGCGGAAGGTGAGAGCCCAGAGATTCTGGCGCCTGAGCCGGAAGAGCTGGAAAGTTATATCTGCAATTTTTCGCTGGTACCATGGTCATTCATATATACACCGATAATCATGATGGATGGAGGCTCTGATGGGATTGTTGTGAACATCTCTGGCTTTGTTATCAATGGTAGCCCTGTAGCCGCGGGGAATTCTGAATATAGCATAAGTGGTGTGGTATATTACAATGCATCAGGCATTTTCGAGAATAACGAGGTAAAAAATATCTGGGGAGGGGTAAATGAGACAGCAAGACCGCTTCCATGGAATGGGGATGCCGTGAGTGTGATTTCAAACTCCGGTGTAGCGATTCGTAAGAATTACATACACAACTATACAGGAGATGAAGCTGCTGGTATATTCGTTTACTGTGGTGCCAATGCTACGGTTACTCAAAACAATGTCAGCAGTCCAAGAACAAGTGATGCTTCCGATCAGTGTGGTATCGAGGTAGGGAGATGTTCAACAGCCACGGTGTGTGACAACATCGTCATGGGTCACCTTTATAAGGATCACTGGCGATATGTATGCGGGATTTCATTCTGGGATTCAAATGGAACGATACGGAACAATACCCTTATTGATAACATGGTTGGCATCTGTGTCAAAACAGGATGGGCTCAGGCTTCTTCATCGGTGACTGTCGGGGATAATGTCGTGAGCGTAAGTGAGGTTGGCAATGCGCCTGGGGCTGGTATCATGGTTACCACCCATAAACCGTTCTTCGGGCGTGAATGGATACCTTCTCTCACAGCTACCATAACCGGCAATAAACTCATTGGCATTAATGGCTCCGGAACTGGCATCGTAATAGGGGCTATTCCTGAACACAAACCATTTGGCATGGTAACTGCAAAAATCACCAGAAACATCATTTCGGGCTGGGACTGCGGCATCAAACTCTTCAATACATCAAACAGCACCATCTACCTCAACGACTTCGTGAACAACACGCAGAGCGTTTTCGTGAATGAATCAACTAATATCTACTGCTCACCGGAAAAGTTGGGTTACACCTACGAAGCCAGGGATTATAAAAACTACGTAGGCAACTATTGGAGTGATTATGTTGGCGAAGATACAAATGCCGATGGTATTGGCGATATTCCATACGAGATAACCGGAGATAATCCGGACATCTATCCGTTGATGCATTCGCAAGAGAACTACGAGCAAATAGGTATTCTGGTCGTAGCGCACGGCAGTCCACGTGAATCGTGGTGCAAACCGGTTCGAGAAGCAGTGGAAAACGTTAGCATGGGGTATCCCACAGAGCTGGGCTTCCTGGAATTCGTTGGCGAACTCGAAGGCTACAACTTCGTACACGAAGCAGTTGATAAGCTCAATGAACAAGGCGTTACGAAGATAGTTGCAGTGCCTCTATTCATGTCCTCGAACAGTGGGCACATTGCGGAAATCGAATACGTGCTTGGACTGCGTGAAACGTTACCTGAGATGGTAGCGGGTGCAGTAGAAGAAAAAGAGCCGGGAGAGAGAGTGGTAAGCAGAACTCGGGCATTTGTTGAGGGCGTAGAGATGGAGCGTTTCGTCATCTCACGCGAAGGACGATACTTCATTTCCTATACGCCGATAAGTAATGGTGAAAGTGTAAGTGCAATGCAGCACAGAGTAGAGGAAGAGGAACTCGTGCCTGTGGACACCACCGCAGAAATCGTGCTTACCGGCGCGATTGACGACCATTCTTTCATTGCACAGATTTTAGCAGATAGAGCAGCAGGATTGTGCACCGACCCAACAAACGAAACGATTGTGATTGTTGGTCATGGCACAGATGAAGAAGATTTCTTCCCGGGTTGGGTTAACAGCTCAGAATCACTTGCAGAGAAGGTGAAGCTGATACTACGACACTGCAAAGGGATCGATATCGAAGATACGAGGTATTCTTTTGTGTTCTCACCTGACGATTACCCGGAAAATCTTACAGTCCGTGCGGTTGTGGAGAACGTTTCTGCAACTTCTCACCCTGTTGTGGTTCCGTTGATGGTAAGCGAAGGCTTCTTCACCGGCAGATATATCCCCAACATGCTGCTTGCAGGACTCGACTACGGCTACCCAGAAAGAGGTAGGAGAGCACTTACACCACATGAAAGCGTAGCGAACTGGATAGAAGTGACAGCGGCGAAAGAGCTCACTGAGGAGTTCGGATACCCCACGGTTCAGATATACGATGGCGAGGAATTGCTGGGCATTTCGCTGGACGAAGTGGGTGCGCATCACGGTAAGATATGCCCATGTGTAGCATTTGCATTCAGGTCAGCCTTACGAGCATTTTCCGAAGAAGAACTGTGGGATGGCATTCCACATAGAGGTAACGTGAAAATCATCAGTGCGCATCCCTCTGACGGGCACCGGATGACGTTTGAGTACATCTTGAATTCGACCGGGGACGTAGTAATTCAGTCGTCAACGGACATAATAAACATCACTGCCGATAATTACGTTTATACCTTTATAAACAAAACCACAAACGATTCGGTCACGCTCAGAGTGAAGGAAGACATATTCCCGGAACATTTCTTTGAACTGAGGACGGAGAATAAGTTGGGGACTGCAACAAAAGAGGATAAGAAGGCGTTTAAGTTGTTCTGGGGAATGCTAAGGGAAAAGGCGATGTATAAGCCAGCGGGAAAAGTTTTCGAGGAAGCGTAAGTGGCGAAAACGGGATAAAGATGTTTAATGGCAGATGCCTAACATAGGCGTCTGTTCTTTCTTTTTTTCTTCTTTGGAAGTTCTTTCCTTTAGGGTTCCTGTTGTGAGGTCATCTAAAAATTATATTCTCTGAAAGAAGATAAGGTTTATAGCGACTACGTAATTTATAAGAAAATATGAAATTACCATCTCGAGTAGAGGCTCTGAAGGCAGATTTTTTTCGCATGATTAAATTCTCAATCGTTGGTGTCATTGGTGCAGGGATAAACACGGGGTTCCTCTGGATATTGACAGACCTTGCGGGGCTCTACTATCTTTTTTCTTCTGTGGTTGCGATTGAAATCGCCATAATGATGCAATTCATGATGAATGACCGGTGGACATTCAAGGATAGAAAAACCAATGATGTGGGACAATTCATTAAGCGAATTCTCAAGAGCAATTTATGGCGTTCTGGAGGATTATCTGTCAATGTTGGTGTTCTCTACCTCTTTACTGCGTACATCGGCGTATATTATCTTCTATCCAACATCTTTGGGATTATTTGCGCTTTTTCGCTAAATTATATCCTTGAAAGTCGATTGACCTGGGGTATTGAGTAACAATGCCCGACAGACAAGAAGTTTTATTTAAATGTATCGCATTATTTATTACATAGAAAATGGAAGAAAGCTATAGCGCTAAGGATATTCAGGTGCTGAAAGACTTAACCGCGGTGCGAAAAAGACCCGCGATGTATATCGGAGACACCGGTAGCAGAGGTCTTCATCATTTAGTAAGCGAAGCGATAGACAACAGCGTAGACGAAGCTTTAATAGGCTTTTGCTCCTCTATTAACGTGATAATCCACCCTGATAACTCAGTGACGATAAATGACAATGGTAGAGGAATTCCAGTCGACCTGCATGAGGAATATAACCTTCCTGCGGTGGAAGTAGTGATGACAAAGCTGCATGCAGGTGGTAAATTTGATAATAAGGTATATAAGGTAGCAGGTGGGCTGCACGGCGTTGGAATTTCAGTTGTAAATGCGCTCTCAGAGTGGCTGGAAGTAGAAGTGAGGCGAAATGGAAGGAGATATTTCCAGAGATACGAGCGTGGGAAGCCGGTATGCGGGTTGAAAGATTTAGGCTTCTCAACTGAAAATGATGGTAGTGGGACGAAGGTGACATTTAAACCAGACGGCGAGATCTTCGGGGGTTTAGAATTCGACACCACTATTTTAGCGACTCGACTGAGGGAACTGGCTTTTTTGAATCGTGGGCTTTCACTTAGCTTGACAGATGAAAGAAGAGGAGAAGAGAAGATATTTAAGTATGAAGGCGGTATTGCTTCGTTCTTGGAATATATAAATAGGGATAAGAGAGTGCTGCACAGACCTATACTTTTTGAAGACGAGAAGGATGAGGTTAAAGTAGAGATTGGACTCCAGTATAACGACAGCTATGCCGAGAATCTCTTCTCGTTTGTGAATAATGTGAAGACGGTAGAGGGAGGCAAGCATCTGAGTGGATTTAAAGCGGCATTGACGAGGGTACTTAACGAATACGGCAGAGCGAATAGCCTGCTCAAAAAAGTCAGTTTGGATGGTGAGGATGTGCGCGAGGGACTCACGGCAGTAATAAGTGTGAAGTTGAGAGACCCACAATTCGAGGGGCAAACAAAAACAAAACTCGGAAACAGTGAAGTGAAGGGAATTGTTGAATCAATTGTGCGGGAACACCTGTGGGACTTCCTGGACGAGAATCCAAATGATGCGAATGCGATAATACGGAAAGCAATGGACGCGGCGAGGGCACGTGAAGCAGCACGGCATGCACGTGAAATAGTAAGGAAGAAGGATTTTTTCGCCGATTCGCTCCCCGGAAAGCTTGCAGATTGTTCAGAAAAGAATCCATCGAAAAGGGAGATTTATATCGTAGAGGGCGATTCAGCCGGTGGTTCTGCGAAACAAGCACGGGATAAAAACTTTCAAGCTATTCTGCCGATACGCGGCAAGATTTTAAATGTGGAGAAGGCGAGACTGGACAAGATATTGAAGAGTAATGAAATCCGTGCGCTTGTTACTGCTCTGGGCGCGGGAATAGGCGATGATTTCGATTTGCAAAAAGCTCGCTATAATAAGATAATCATAATGAGCGATGCCGACGTTGACGGTGCACATATAAGAACGCTATTGCTTACTTTCTTCTATCGGTACATGCCCGAGTTAGTAAGGACGAACCACGTGTATATAGCGCTGCCGCCGTTATATATGGTGAAGAAGGGGAAAGAGACGAGGTATGCTTTTTCTGATGATGAATACGCAAAGGTTCTGGAAGAACTAAACGTGAAGGAAGGAGATGCTGGTGTGAAGATACAGAGATATAAAGGTTTGGGTGAGATGAATCCAGAGCAGTTATGGGAGACCACGATGAATCCTGCTACAAGGGGCATAAAGCAAGTGGCTTTAGAGGATGCCGCAGAGGCGGATTGGTTATTCACGGTGTTGATGGGAGAAGAGGTAGAGCCAAGAAGGAAGTTTATACAGGACCATGCGAAGGAAGTGATGAATTTGGATGTCTGATACTGCAATGGCGGAGATTTCTTTACTTAAAAGAAGAGGTTAATTATTAGAAGTAATATCATTAATTAAATATTTATATTAATATGATAGCCGATAAATGCGCAAGGAAGTGGATGAAATAGTAGTAGTTCCAAAGAAGGAATTGGATAAAAAAGAGGAATTAATAAAATCCTTAGAGGCTAAAGCTCAGAAGATGAAATCCGACTTCTCGAGGTATAAAGAGAGAGTTGAAGATAAAGAAGAAGCAATACGAAGAAAAGCATATAACGAATTAGCCCGTCGGCTGCTCAGCGTTGCTGATACGCTCGACCGGGCAATGGATAGCCATGAAGCAGATGGAGGTTGCGAACTCGTGGGAAAGATGCTGGAGGGAACGAGAAGCAATCTTGGGATGACCTATAATCAGTTGCTGACCGCAATAGGAGTAACTCCAATCGCACCACTACCGGGTGAGAGGTTCAATGATGAATTGCACACCGCAATAGAAACCACACCAAACAGTTTTCTTCCTGATAAAGCCGTTGTTTCCCTGGTGAGAAAGGGGTATATGCTAAATGGCGAGCTAATCAGACCGGCTGAGGTGGTTATTTCTAAAGGAGGTGAACTTGGGGAAGCAGAGATAAAGACTGAAACAACGCCTGTCTTATCCAAATTTATGCGCAGGATAGAGTCAAGGTTGTTCAAACGGAAGTACAAGGAATTAGAAGAAAGAGAGCGGGAATTGAGCAAAAATGAGGAAATGCTCCGAAACTCGGTTAAAGAACTCGATGCACGCGAGGAAGAGTTTAAAAAGAGGATGGAGGAATGGAGGAAACGAAAAGAGGCAGAAGAATCAAAGATTCACGAATTGGAGCAGCGCAAAGAGGTTCTGACCGCCGAACTTGAAGCGTCGAAAAGACAATTAGGCGTTATTCATGAGCATTTGAATGCGATGGATGCTAAAAAAGACAAAATGATTATTGAGAGCATTGCTTTGAACAGATATAATAAAGAGTTATTAGCAGAGAAAGAGAAGCTATCAAATACGATAGAAGAAATGGAGAGAACAAAGGAATCTTTAAATGCAGAATTGAGTGAGATAGAAGAAAGAAAAAGGAAATGCAGCGAAGAGCTGTTAGAGATAGAGAGAGAACTGTGGAAATCGCGGGAGTCGGTAAATGCCGAATTAAGAGAGATAGAAGAAAGAAAAGCGAGGAGTATTAAGGATTTATTTAAGGTCAAAGAAGAATTACAAAAGACAAAGGAATTGTTAAATTCTGAGCTAAAAGATAAGGAAGAAGAAGAACTATCATTTATGGTGTTTGAAATGCCTTGTTAGAAGGTGATAGAGATGCAAAGAGAAGTAATCGGGATTGATTTTGGTACGACAAATTCGGGTGCGGCATTTATCGAATTCGATGAGCCCACGATTATAGAGAACAATGAAGGAGAGCGTGTGACGCCCTCGGTTGTGTATTTTAAAGAAGATGGGAAGGTGGTAGTGGGAAGTGCGGCAAAGCGGAATATAATTGCAAATCCGGAGCGCACTGTAAAGTCAATCAAGAGATTTATGGGTACTGACCACCGGGTGCAAATAGGAAATGACTCATATCCGCCTGAGTATATCGGGGCGCAGATAATAAAAAAACTCGTTCAGGACGCCGAGAAACGAGTCGGTACTTCTTTTACCGATGCTATAATAACGGTGCCTGCATATTTCATGGACCCACAGCGGCAGGCGGTTAAGGATGCGGGAGAGATTGCGGGCTTGAACGTGCTTGGAATATTAAACGAGCCAACGGCAGCAGCACTGGCTTTTGGGTTTGAAGAGGAGGAAGAGCGAAGGATTCTTGTCTATGACTTCGGCGGTGGCACATTTGACGTTTCGGTTCTTACCATAGGAGGAGGTTTCTTCGATGTTGACGCAACGAGTGGCGACAACCATTTGGGTGGAGACGACATAGATGCACGAATCGAGGAGTTCATACTGGATAAAATAAAGGAAAAACATAAGATAGACCTGAAAAAGAAGCACGGAGAAAATCGCGCTCTGCTTCAGTCGTTGAGGGAAGAAGTAGAGCGCGTGAAGATAGAACTGTCGAGTAAGGAAAGGGCAACGGTTAATTTGCCTTTCGTTGGTAAGGGTAAACGAGGCGCACCAGTTGCATTCAGCTACGAGCTTTCGAGGCGTGAATTTACCGAGTTGATTGCGGATTTCATTGAACGGACGAGAATGCCGATGGAACAGGCGCTTGAGGATGCTGCATTGCAGCCTGAGGACATTGACGATATCATTTTAGTTGGTGGAACCACGTTCATACCGGCGGTAAAGGGGTTTGTACGTGATTTTTTTGGTAAAGAGCCGGAGCAGAAAGTGAACCCGATAGAAGTAGTCGCACTGGGAGCGGCAGTTGCCACCCTGAAGGAGGGCATAAAGGAGAAGGAGACACCGGGAAAAATAAGGAGACCCGTGGAAATAAGTGACGTCATCCCGCGCTCTCTCGGTATATTGACCTTTGAGGGGACGGTTCCAAAGATCATTACGCGCAATACAAAGATTCCCATCACGCAAACGAGGTTATATACAAATGCGGTAGATTACGCAAGTGAGGGTGTAGTAGCAGTTTACCAGGGAGAAAGCTTGTATCCAGAGGAGGAAGGTTTTTTGGGCGAGTTCTTGTTTGAAATAGAGCCGAAACCGGCTGGCGAATCAAGAATTGACATATCCTTTACGGTGGGCGAGGAGTTTGGCATTTTGCACGTCACTGCGTACGATCATGACTCGGGGAATGAGCGAACAGTAAAGATGGAGGCTGTTGGCAGGCTGACAAAGGAAGAGAAGAACAAGTGGATGAAGAAAATGCTGCGGATGCATGCGATAAAGATAAAAGTAGTGAATATAGAAACAGAAGATGTTCTCCGCTACTATCTCAACCCGATTTCGTGTATCGGAGATGTAAGGGAGGACCTGATGAGGAAAGGCATTTTAAGCGAAGGTATGGGCATTTTTTACAAGGATAATGAACTTACCGATGAGCAGCGGGTTAAGGATACAGGTATTAAGGATGGTTCTGAGCTAGAATTAAGGCAAAGGAAGTGAGATGGCGGAAGAGAAGAAATTTGAGGAATGGATGCGATTTTACACCTGTGATGACCCATACTGGGAAGTTCCTGCACGATACATGGATCAGTCGCGAATAGGACGGTTGGAAAAAAAGCTCGAGAAGTATGACCGACTCTATCCGGGCTGCGTGGATGATCTGTACGATGGATTACCGACCTATTACGGGGTGCTTTGTGTATCAAAAAATGATTCGCGAGAGGTAATTGAAAAAGCGTATGCACGAAAGAAGAAGTGCTCAGTTTATCCGGACGATGTGATTGAACGAGCATACGAGATGCTAAGTGACAAGAAGAAGCGCTCTACGTATAATGAAATTATAAGCACGTTTCTGAAAATCATGATGGCATTCACGGCTGTTGAGAAGCGAGAGATAGCGGAGGACCATGATGACTGGTTAGAACGTGAAAAAAAGAGTGCTACAATGGGTTACATCATGGAAAATCACAGAGCGTGGCTTTACCTTTTCTATCTTGGCGCACCAACATTTTATAAAATCCTGGGTGTGAACAGAGCGAAGCTAAAAAACGGTGAAGAAGTAAAATGCAAAAAGAAGAACGTGGACCCCAGATTAGCAGAAGAGATTTGTAGAATACTGAATAATCCACAGCTAAGGTTTGAATATGATTTCATGCTTGACGAACTGAGTAAGCTTTTTGATGAAAACCCTCTTGCGAATGAACTCATACAGCACTTGCGTGGTTATGGATCATCATCAAGAAGAAAAAAAGCATTTTTAAAGGGAGAGGATGCTATGTATTTAATGCTGCTCAAATATTTTGATTATCTGGCGCGGTATGAAGAGATTATGAACGAGCACCCGGATTGGGAGGAATATCTGGGCAAAAATAAAACGTTTTATACTGTGTTAAACCTCGATGTGGTTTCGATTCCTCCTGATAGACGAGAAGCAGAGAATTATATCAGGCATGCATACAAGAATAAGAAGCGCACAGAAGAGGTCAATCTTGCATACAGCGTTTTAAAGAATTCCAGGCTGAGAGAGGACTATGATTGGCTGTTAAACCATCGGAAATGGGTGAGTGTGATGCATGAATTAAATTTAGAAGAGGCAAACAGTGCGCAAATAAATGAGGTGATGGAAATTGCGGATGCGGTTGTTGATACAAGAACAAAAGGTTTCTCGTGAATATCTGTACAATCTTGTATTACAAAGCTCAAAATGCTTCCTTAACACACTCTTTCGTATTGCACAACCTCGCATTCGCACCCCCACACAAAAGAGGTACGTATCGCAACATTTTACCTGAGTTTGTCAATACACAATCGTAGTTCTCAAAAGCTGGCGACACTACGAAACATGTATCGCAAATTACCTTAACGCCGAAATTCTCTATCTTCTCTACTATTCGCTGCGTTTGAACGCTTTGCTCTATTGCACGTGCAGTAAATATGAAGAAATCTCTTCTTACTTTTCTTCTTTTACCCTCTGCCTTCAAGAGCTCGTATATACGTGTTAGTTCACACGAGGAGCAATGAGGACAGCCTACCGCTATTACATCTGGTTCGTTGTTTTCAATATAAAACTCTTCAATATCATTTTTTTCTATCTCTATTTTCTCCTCAGATAACTTTGATTCCGTTTCTTCAGCTCCAGCCTCAACTCCTGCTTCTGGTGTTATTCCTTTTATATGATACATTCCTACGGACCCTGTTGCTCCTATCGCAGCGGATAAATGCTTCAATTCGTCTTTGCTTGGCGAAGAAACAGAGGAGGATGAAAAAAGCTCTATTAACGGTATTTTATCTCCTACAAGGTTGCCTATCAGAAATCCGAGTGCGCTGTAGTCGGCATCAGCGAGGTTGCATTTCACGCATACCCTTATCTCTGGCTCTCTGTTTTCGGGTTGGTGAAGCCCATAAGAAGGTGTTTTTCCTATTAATGCAGCAGCAAGAGCAGAAGGTGCGCCTTCCATATTCGTTCTTGCACCCAAGACCGAATTAGCATATAAAACCGCAGAAGATTCCGCCCATGCGAGATGCTCGCCCTTATCCGGTGCATTGCCAATTAGATATGGGACGCAGGTGCATTCGGCAGAGATGCCCAATTTTTTATACGCAGCAAGCACTTTTTCTTGCTTAATTGCAAAATCTATTGAGATGCCCATTTCATCCCATTTTTCTATATCCATGCCGATAGGATTTAAAGTGCTTTCGACTTTTACTGTGCCTTCAAGACTGTTTACGAACTCAAAAGCTTCGCCTATGGTTTTGTAAGATACACCAGATACGTGTGCGCTTTTTATCGGTATTAATTCAGAAGCGTGGTTTATGTCACCAATTGCGACAAGTATCTCCATTGCCTTTTTCTTCGTCCACCCTTCCTCTCCTTCAAGTATCCGCTCTTCTTCTTTGGTGAGGTGCATAGAGGAATAATAGATTTAATAGAACAAAACCCTTTCGGGGAAATTTAGAAGGGCTTAGCTGACACGAAAGTAGTTCCAATCATCCAATTTAGTTCCAAACTCCCACTTTTCGGGTATTACAGGCGGGTCTTTCTTGATGATTTCTTCTCCACCGCTCTTATCTCTCCCCGGTGGATGAGACAATACCGGTCCCAATTGTGATTATGCGTAAATATTTGCTTTACCGAGAGTTTAGAACCGCAAAATTGACCGACTTTTGTGGGAAGTGGAACATGCGCATCAGGTGTAACCTGGAGATAGAAGAGAAGAAAGAGTTCCATAGTTTTTACATATACTGCTTCTATATTTATGGATTCCCTTTGAAAAGAAATATAAATATATAAATACGTAAATCAATAAAAATGTTGGTGATAGCAAAAATGGTAAAAGTATCTTTGGATTTGGAAGAAAGTTTGCATAAAGCAATAAGAAAGAGGGCAATAGACAAGGGAATAACAATGAAGGCGTATATAATTGAGCTTATCAAAAAGGGCAAAAGTGTAGAAGAAAGTGAGGCATTAGAAGAAACTGAAGAGTAGTTAGTTACGGAATAGACCGATGGGATGGTATGGACCTTTGAGGAAGAGGTATGTGAGGGTTGAAGGTATTAGAAGAGAGAGAAAGATAATTGATTATTGGATAAGTTGATAGAGGGGATGAATTAATAGGAAGTGAGAACATAAGAATACACGAAGGTACAAAAGGATTGAATACTATCGAAGGTACAATTTATGTCGTATAATATAGATTATACGACATGTGTTTTAAAAAACGCTCTAAAAACGCTTATTTGAAATTTAAACGATTTTTAGACCGATCAAAATATTATATGACATAGTGTATTAGAAAGGGTGTGGGATTATATGACAGGGGTTGGTGATTATAACAACTTTTATAACTTCCACCCCTTTTCAGATTTTTGAACAGTTGACATGATTGTTACAAATGATACAGGTATAATAAATGTCATGGATGTTACAAAAGATATAACCGTTACAAACTTTTTGCTTTTTCGGATGCCCGAAAGTTCTTTCATATTTGCGTTCTCAGCGAATTTTTCGTCAATCCAAAAGGGATTTTATTACAGTCACTTTTTTCTTTCGTTATATCGTAAATACAGGTTTGATTTTGTCAGTTGTAATTTTTAAACTCAATCCGCAATCATTGATGCACAAATCACAATTCCATGAATCCATAAAGAAGACCCATAAATCGGATATTTCAAGCCCCGACAACCGATATTTCACTATTTGCTATCCTGTGTGGAAAGCTTACGCCAAGGGATCAAACTCAACGAACTCGATTTTATCCCTCGTTCAACTTATAAACTCGTTTATGCTCCTCAATTGCTCGCTATACCTGATTTCGTATTTCTTATTGAATTCAAATTTGATGGATTTACCATTGAAAGAAATAACTTCTCGTGACGTACTCCATCCCCTCCTCACCGAACCACAGGAAGTTTGCCCCATTGTAAAATCCGCGGTCAATATAAACCCTTTTTATCCTCTTTCCGGTTCATCGCCTTTTCCACCATCTCCTTCAGCGAAGGACCGTCAGCATCATTTATACCCCGCATCTTGAAGTAAATGGGTAGTCGATACATGACATCGTATATCACGAACAGCTTGTAGCCTTTCACGTTCTCTCTTTCTTCAGATAATTGAAGACAACCTTAGACCCTTCCTAAGTCAGTCCATCCACGTATATTTTACTGCTATCGCACGCCGAGGGACGAAGAAAAAATATTGTAGCATATATGGGGAGTGGGACTATTACTCCAAAACAACTTGTAAAGGTACTTACCGATGCTTTTACTGGAATGAGTTTTCAGGTATACATTGCTACCAAAGGTGCAAAGCCATTTGAAAGAGATAACATCAATGTAAACCGTAGATTTAATTTTAGTGACCTTATGCCAGAAGCGGTGGCATTCATAAACCACGGCGGACAAAACAGCTTAATGACGGGTTTAGTCAATGGTGTTCCCCAGATCATATGTCCCGGCAATATATTTGAGCGTCAATATAATGCCACTTCTGTGGAGAGGCTGAATGCTGGAATATCTCTTGAAGCAAATGATTTCACATCTAGAGGAGCTGAGAGCAAGAAACATCCCCTTTCCACTCTCGGAAGAGGAGCTAAGGAATGAAATCGAAAAAATCCGCAATTAGTAACTCAGGTCCTCTCATACTTTACAGTTTGGTTATCCCTATTGAGGTAACGGTTGAGATTGTAGATACGGGAAAAGAAAAGGGATATGCCGATGCCGTTCAAGTGGAAAACGCAATAAAGAGCGGATGGATCAAAGTCACGACTGTACAGTTGACCAGTGAATTTTACGAATTTTCAGAAACGGCAGGTCCAGACATAGATTTAGCGGAGGCAAAAGTGATTTACTATGCCTACAAGAACGATATCACTGCACTATTAGATGACGACGCTGCAAGAGTCTTTGCAAGACGCTCTGGTGTTGAGGTCAGAGGTAGCTTGGGAGTATTGATCGAGGGACTGATTGAAGGCAGGTTATCCTACGAAGAAGCTGTAAGCGGCTTAAACAAGCTCTCAGAGATTATGTACCTGAGCGCAGGTTATAAAACAGCATTGAGTGAAATTGAAAAAGAAAGAGAGAAGCTAAAGGAGATATAGAAGTTTTGTTTGAAGGACCCAGAGGATTTGGATAAAATACAGATAATAGAAGAGGATGGAGAATATTGGGTTAAGTGTGAAGAGTGAGAAAAACAATTTTAATCGCCTGGGGTAACGTACTGCAAATGGATAGGAAATTTGCGGAATTTGCCTTTCAGCGTAAAGTAACTATCACTATCGAAAGTCTTAAATAAGGTTATGATTTTATTTACATTGGAACTTAAAAATCTGATAAAATCGTAGGGGAGAGGAGGAGATAACGGGGATGGTGATAGCGGCAAAAAAGAAGAAGGTATTGAGTTGTTTGGTCGTGATTCTGGCTTTGATGTGTATGGTATCTACTTTTTTAATGGTATTAAGGTGTGGAAAGTAGGAGATGAGATGAGAAAAGGGAAAGCGATGGGTAGAATTTTTGTCATCGTTATGTTGACACTTGGTAAGCAAGTAATCTTGACAGCAAAAGATTGGGGCCCTAACCCGGGGACAGGAAGAGCTATAGATGTCTCCTATACGGCGTTAAATGCTTTAGGGGCAAAAACGGATGACAGAGTAAATATTGAGTTTGCAGACCAAAGTGCGTCACTGGGTCCCGTTCAATTTCATTCCACGCCTGATTATAACAGACAGGCAGCAGTAAATTATGCGATTAACTATGCCTACAGAGCTTGTGATTGTGGAAAGTACTATGGATCTTCTGACCCACCACAAGGCTCGGGAACTCCGCTAGGAAGCGATGGTGATTGTGCCCACTTCGTTTCCCATTGCTTAGAAGCAGGCGGGCTTAGCAATAAAGGGTGGTGCAAGGAGAGCTATGCTGATGGACAGGAGTGCAAGCGTGATGCTCGGGGATGGTGTGAAGGTGACGCTCGTGATTACATCGTAACAGCGCACGAAATGAGAGATTGGTTTTTGGACACAGTGATTACTTATGGATCACCCTCAAGCCATGCAGTCCTATATATTGGAGACTACAAAGGCAAGCCGCATCGTGTAGCAAGCCATTCGAGATGGGGTATTTTTTCATACACATACTTTGGAACACTAAGTGAATACTGGCATATTAATGTTGGGTCACTACCTCCAGGGCACTCATCTCTACCTCAAGACCACTCTTTGGTTCGCTGTTCTGATGACACAAAAGTATATTGGCTCCAGAATGGTAAACTATATTGGGTAACCGATTGGAGTATAATCAATGACATGTCTTCGCTACCTGGGTGGTCTATTGTCAATATATTCCCTTCAGATGTATTCAATCCAGATATTAACAGGTTTAGCATTGGGACATGGATCAAACAAGAGCCATTTTCAATAGATATGTTTTTAAATATAGCTTCATTCACAACAGGGGAGACCAAACAGACTAAAGTTACACAAACTTCGGGTAGATTTTATACTGTAAAGACTTATTATCACGTGAAAAAACCGGATGGCACAAAGCGGTATGCCTATTATCCAAATCCCTATTTCCAGCCAACTGATTCGCTTTCATTCTCTAATGCAAAGAGACCACTCCATGAGGGTACATGGATTTCTGAATTGAAAACATGGCATTTTGACACATATACATTTACAGGTAGCGAACCAGAAGGGCAGTGGAGTTGGGAGTTATGGTATGAAAATGTCAATAATCCCAGCGTCAAAATTGCCTCTGATACGGTAACCTATACCTTTACTAGACCCCGCCAACAACATGAACAAAACGCATATCTCAACTGTGATGGGAAAGTAGATAGTAGTGACTCAGGGATCCTGATGATCTATTGGGGAACCGGTGGTTCGGGGGCTACAAGTTGTCAGTCACCAGACATCAACCAAGATGGAATTGTCGATTATCTTGATTTTAGCATTCTGAAGTCACAATGGACCTACCCGAATAAAGCTCCTGTATCCCCGATAACTATGAAATCGGGTTCTAAAACCGCATACGAGAACCAGATCCTTGAACTCAGGGTACCTTCCGGCGGGTCTGCTGAAGAGATAGATGGAAGTGGAATAGGGGATACGCCATACCGCATAGATTCCGACTGGGATTACCATCCGTTGACAGAACCTTTTGAAAATTACTTTATGTCACCAACTTTAGTCAAGGTATACTCTTTAGAGAGAAGATTGTAAATGAGCGAAAAAAAAATAGGCATTGCCGATACCACCTTCGCAAGATATGATATGGGTGCAGCGGCAATAGACGAGCTGAAGAAGAACGCATCAGTGAAAATAGAGAGGTACACCGTCCCAGGGATAAAGGACTTGCCCGTGGCATCGAAGAAGCTTATAGAAGAGCGAGGATGCGACATCGTAATGGCATTGGGCATGCCCGGACCTGAGGATATAGACAAACAATGTGCACACGAAGCCTCACTTGGAATTATCGCAGCACAGCTTCTCACGTCCAGGCACATAATAGAGGTTTTTGTCTATGAAGACGAAGTAGAAAATGAGAAGAAGCTTGCGTGGCTTGCAGACCGCCGTGCGAGGGAGCATGCGCAGAACGTGATAAAACTCCTTTTCAAGCCGGATGAACTAGAACGCGAAGCGGGGAAGGGAAAAAGAGAAGGATTTGAAGATGCGGGTCCTTTGAAGCTATAACATAAATGCGGGTATAAATTCTATGATTGTGTACAATTAGCACTCGAAAAAAAATCGAAAACTTTATATACCTATAATTAAAAAAGTTGACATCGGAAGGAGGAACAATAGATATGAAAATCACAAAGAAGATGGTCATTGTTGGTTTGGCAGTAGTGGTGGTAGTGCTTGCGGTTGCTGGAGCTGCTATGTCCAGCTATATGCACAAACCAGAGAGCTGTGGTAAAATGTGTCATGAGATGCAACCCTTCTATGACTCACTACTGGTTTCAGCGCATGGCCGTGCCGGAATAATGGACTGCCATGAATGTCACCGCCCAGAAGGTCCACCCATAGGGCACGGCATCGCGCATATCAAGGGGATAGAAGCTTCAGAAATCGAAGATGAAATCCCTGAAGCACCAAAAAACGAATATTGCATGGAATGCCACTTGCGGTACCCTGCCGGACATGAGGAACATATCACGTGGATGGGTCAGGGATTCCCGGAGTATAGCGGCTATGAGTGCATAGTTTGTCACGACGACCATAGAATGACCGTTAGAGCAGGAACCTGCACAATTTGTCATCCAATACGTGCTTGAGCTGGGAAAATAATCAGAGTATTGTCGGAACGATCGCGGCTGCAATTATTACCGCGATAATCACCGGTACGAGAATAGCAAGGATTACAGCGAGGATTGCCATTCCGGGAGATAACTCGTGGAGTTCCATTACTCCGGTGATTACCAGAAGGAGAGACCATATCGGTGCGATGATAATGTTCGGCCCTGGAAGCCAACCCAATATTAAGCACGGTGTTGCACCATACGTAATCGCTTTTGTTGTCTGCTTTAACCCTCTTCTACCGCCAAACAGGTACACCCAGATGTGAAGCCAAACAGCGATATAAAGGGCGGCGATTATGCCCACAGCGATTATGCCCACAAAAGCACCTGCACCGAGCAACGGTGCGATTTTACCAAGCCCCGGTAATCCCGGTATTAACGTCAGTTCAGACAATCCAAGCTTTGATACCATTGCGGTTACTGCAACTGCCACCACGATTGCGAGAATCAGTGCGAGAATTGCCAGCAAAAGAACGTAATACTTGAAGGCGTCCGTGATTGTGTCTTCCTTGGCTGCTGCGAATTCTTTTGACGGATTGAACGAGAATCCGCGTATTCTTTCGAGGATATTCATTTGTATCATCGTTTTTTAAGTGAGGTGATTCTACTATATAAAGTTTTCTAATTTTTCCTGTGACGCAAAAAAATCGAAAGCTTTATATATGCTTTTTGCTTAATGATGAACATCTCCTTTTGGAGCATAGACTATATAAGATAAGAAGTAAAAATGAAGGTTATGGATAGAATTAGGAGGGAGATTGCGTATGGAAAGAGGTGAGAAGGTCATCATTGCGCTGGTCGTGGTGGTTTTCATCGGGGTTCTCCTCGGTGCTGCAGTTGTGATGCCTGCGATGATGGAAGAGATGGAAAAGCCAGAGAATTGCGCAAAGAACTGTCATGAAATGGAGCCCTTTTACGTCTCTCTGGAAGGGTCTGTTCATGAGGGCATAGATTGCCACGAATGCCACAAACCGCATGGACCTGAAATGTTTATGGTCATGGGGCATGCCCTTCACCATATGGAAGGAATGGTAGTAGGAAAAAGTCCCGAGGAGATGGCAGAGGAAATCGAGGAGAAACCGCCTGCATCGCCAAAGAGTGAAGTGTGTGAGGAATGTCACAATGGTACGAAAGCCAAGGTTGCGTCAGAGAAAATTTTAGACCCCTCTATCTCATGTTTTAAATGCCATCGCACGATTGATCACTCGGCACATAAGGTTGGTGATTACAGTGCCTACGAGAGTCCTGATTATAGTGGCTACGAGTGTGTGGCATGCCACAACGACCACGATATAGATGTTAAGGAAGAAACATGTACTATTTGCCATCCTCTTGAGAAGCACTCATAAACCTTTTTTGCACGCAAAAATGGTTAGTGGGGGGGATGGCTAATTTTTAATTTCATGAGTTCACCGAGTAGTAATACAGTCATCCCGATTCCCAGTAATAATATCCCAAACCAAACAAGCCATATCAGGGGTACTCTCTTTACGACGATAACCGAATCTTCTGGTTGAACTTCCTGCCCCATAAGCGCGTAAAACATAGAATTGAAACTGGATTTTGTTTGGTGCATGGAAATATACATGTCCCCTGTGGGAGTGGAAATGATCACAGGTTCTGACACCACACCATGGTTTGTGTAGTAATACATCCACAGGGATTCATGGTGAACATCTGCACCATCTTCGATTGCAACATCTATTTTTAGAGCTGAGCGTTCAGGACCTACGAAAGAATGCTGAGGGTAGTAAACGCTTCCAGTACCGGGATACACGGTGAAATTACTCAACACAATTTGCATCCCTAAAGACTCAATAACGGAGTCTGGTTTTGCAATGATGTTTCCGCTCTCAGTTTCAGCAGCAGAACTGACAAAAACGCCTATTAAGACGATTATAATAGCAAGATGCACAAGGGTCTTGCCCCACAATCGTGAAGAGGAATTCTTCTTTGACAAAAAGCGAGCAAAATTATAAGCGATAGCAAGTCCTGCCACGAGTAAGAGCGGAAGACCGAAGTTTACAAGCCAATTTGGCGTTGGTTGCCCGATAGCCGCTAAAACTGCTCCAATAGCCAGCACCGCTACGATTAACATGACATATCTCTTCATTTTCAGACCAATATTGCAACCAGTTAAAGCGGCTACGAAGAGGAGCGTGAAAGGGAAGCACCATTTGTTATAAAACTCGGGACTCGTAGTCATGGGGTTCTCTCTGAAAAAGCCGCCTATTATTGGAGCTGCGTCTCCGAGGAAGCATATAATTAACAAAGACATCAGCGACCAGTAGGCGGCGAAAAGAGCGACAGAATAAAGAGAAGATGTGTCAAGGTCAAAAGTATAAAGTGGTTTATCCGCCCCCCGTGTTAAATAGAAGAAGTAAGGAACAGCGCAAAAAGCGAACCCTATGAGCACGGGTCCAACAGGCGATTTACCAAAGGCATGAACTGACTCCAATAGCCCTCCGCGGGTGAGAGCAGTGGAGAAGATGATCATAAAAAACGTAATCAATAGCGTGAGTTCTTTTCCCAGGTCTTTGCTCCTCTGGGGCAAGTGGAAATATGCGGTGAGAGCTAACCATGGAAGTAATGAAGCCGTTTCCACAGGGTCCCAAGCCCAGTATCCTCCCCAGCCAAGCACTTCATAAGACCACCACCCACCAAGAGCTATTCCAAGAGCTAAAAACAGCCATGCCGCATAAAGGGAACGTTTTAAAGCTTCTCTTACTTCTTGCTTTTCGCTCTCACCCGTTATCATACCAGCCAGCGTCAGCGCGAATGCGAAGAAGACAAATATGTATCCCAGGAATACCACAGGTGGATGAATGAGGACCCAAAATGTTTGCAGCAGTGGATTTAGCCCCGAGCCATCCAGGGGTGTCACGGGCAAAAGCTCAAAAGGGCTCTTCAGCAGGGTGACGAGAAGAAGAAAGATGAGAAGGATGTCCAAGATTTTATATGTGGTCGTGCGAAACATGCTTTCTTTCCCCAACCCCTTAAACCGATACCCAAAATATAGAATGGTAAAGAGGAAGGTTACAAAAAGCATTGACCCGCTGCTGCCTATCCAGGGGTCGCCGAGCTTATACCAGAGGGCTAAGCTCGATGAACTGTACGTATAAACCTCACTCAACCAGAAGTTATCATTCAGGAATGCCATAGTGAGCCTGAGATAAGAGGCTATTATTAGCACGCAAGCGATGGAAGAAGTGAAAAATGCAAGTTCACGCTTCTTCTTCTCTTCTAGATCTGCCTTTGTCATTAACAACAGGATGAAATCAAGAACAAGAAGGACGCAAGCGAAGATTAAGAAGATTTCCCCGGTTTCCATTTTTTACTCCCATATGATAACTTTTTTATCCCTTACCAGCGTGCGAGCTTTTTCATCCACCACCTTCACAATCACCTTTACCATATCCCCCTGTCTCGGTATGGCACCTCTGGGGAATCCGAGTACAAAATCGTAGGTACCATTCCCATGATAACCCTCAGCAGCCCAATAGCTGACTTTTGTATTGTTGATTATTGCAAGCGCATCCACACTCGGGAAACCCGCAGTGGAACTGTCCCTTGGGCTCTTCAAAGGATTCACCGCATCTTGTTCCACGTTAACGATTTCTACCGCCGGTTTGCCATCGGTCACCGTCACCTCAGCCTTAACTTTTATTATTGGCACTTCTTCTATCTTTATAATCGGAATCATAACCAGACCGATTAAAAATAGAGCGGCAATAACTACAACAACAATACCTTTTTTCATCGCTATCTACGCACCCCCTTCTTTTTGTTTAAATATAAATTTTATAAGTGCTTTTAATATATTAGAGATAGTGGGATAAGTCATCTCTTCTGTTTTTTTCTTCGGTACGCCTTCTATTAATTGATACCCTGCCTCCTTATATTCTATTCCAAACGGACCATGACAAATGACGCACATGTCACCTGTTTTGTCGCCGTGGACGATATGAGGATTTCCATTATGACAGGAATCGCATTCTTCACTTTCCGGTATTGAGATGTCCTCTTTCTTACCATGGCACTCCTGGCAAGCGGTGTCCTGATGTATTTTGTGATACTTATCACAGGGAATTTCTTGAGATGCATTTACTATTCCTGTTCCCATGTGACAATCCACACATACTTTTATGCCATGTGCGTTCTTCCTGATCTTATTCATGTCTATCGTCCCTGCGGAAGTATACGCTTCTCGATGACAGTTGCAAGACCCAAGCTTTGCAAGCAACTCTCGGTCCGAGAGAAGCGACACATGGCACTGCCCACACTCAGGTGCGGGGTGCCAGGAGCCTATGAATCCTTTGGGATTTGGCGGAATCACCTCGCTGGCTCTATCCCCTTCGCCTATGCTGGCGGATACAGCTGCGACAAAGATTACCAGGGCAAGCAAGGCAAATAATTTGATTTTCATCTCTTGTCTCTTGGTATATTGCTTTATTACAAGTAAAATGTATTTCGCTTTTAATTAGAACAGAAAAGTATAATTTTTAAGTAAAATAAACGAAATAGCATAAGAGAGAAGAAATGAAGGGATGGGAAAGAAGCGCATTGGTAATTTTGGTGTTATTAGTGTTATTCGGCTTCTCTGCGATTAATGTTACAAGCGCGGAGAAGGCGGTGCTAGTCTCTGATGTTAATGGTTTGTACAATTATGTTCCTACGGACAGCAGTTTCGCGCACGGGAGTACACTCAAGGTGTACACGGAAATGCGTGGCGTAAATCACGCAGGATTTGTCTTCGTTGATTTCGTTTTTGTCATAAAGGACCCCAGGGGGCACGTGGTCTCAATGGAACGTGTGGATGTGAGACACAGGAGTTACGATGACACCGTGTACGTGGAATACACAAAGGAAATTCCTTCATGGTGGCTGTATGGTAAATATGATCTCGATATATATGCTTACAATCGCCTCAACAAGACGAGAATAAATGAATTAGAACGAAAGGTGAAGGTGACAAGCACCCTCGAGGAGCTGTTGAATAGCGAGGACGATTTTGAAGATCTGGAAGATTTCTTTGAAAACGCGTGTGATGGAGATGAAGATGATTTGAAGGACTTAGGAGTAATAAGATCCATTGCGGATTCAAGATGGAGCAGAGAAGTAACACACATAAGTTTTTTCGTAAGCCGGGAAGAAGAGTTAAAACCTCTGGAAGAAGAAAAAAGAAAAGAGCCGAGTTTTACAGTCACTGATGTAGAACTAAATAAATTTAAGATTAAGCCTAACGAAACTGTCTCAATATCGGTGACCGTGAAGAACAAGGGGATAAGGGGCACGAAAAAGGTTACGTTAGTAATAAACGGAGAAAAAGAAGCCGAAGAAGCGGTTACCCTGGACTATTTAGCGTCAAAAACGATTCTTTTTACTGTAACGAAGGACCTGCCCGGTACTTATAAAGTCACTGTATCCGGCACAGACATAGTGAAATTATTCTTTGTTGAAGAAAGCGAACCAAAGGAAACAAGAAATTCCACGGCTTCTGCACCCGGAGCACAGCAGTCAGGGGAAGAGGGAGAGAAAGGACCGCCAAACCACGTTTTCTGCTTCAGTATTGCTTTTATTGCAGCACTCGTAATCGTAATAATCTTGTTTCGCTTCCGCTCCAAAGACACAACTAACCATTTCAGCCGATAGCCTGAGCAGACCTTAAGTAAGACAAGAAGGGAGAGGGGAGGAAGGGATAAAAAATCCCTGTTCTTGTTTTATGTTGCCGTCTTACTTCATCACTTTTTTGTGTATCTCTGATATCTCCCCGACATGGCAAACCTGGCAGTCTTTGCCCCTCGACAGGTGTATATTCACGAGATTTCCCTTGCTTGGTTCGAGCGGGTTCGGTGTTCCGTGGCACTGCTCACAGGTCGTACCCCCCGGTCCTTTTTGAGGAATCGTAGGTATCTTGCCGTGACACGCCACACATCCAACTTCAGCAGGATGGACAGTATGCACGGTAGCATTTGCTCTACCATGACAGCCCCAGTAGTCAAAGCAACCCGGTCTTCCATTCACCAGCAATCCACCTTTCACATGAGCCTCCAAATTGGTAGTCTTCTCCCTTTCGTGGCACATGTCACAACTTAGCGCTGCTGCTACCGCGGGCGTGGGCGCAGGTGTTATTGCAGTTGTAGGCGTGGGCGTTATCTTCGGTGTTGGCGTCACTTCAGGCGCAGGTTTCTCCACACAGCCTGCTATTACCCCTATTACGACTACCGCAGCTATAACTGCGACAACCAATTTTTTATCCATTTTTCCATCGTATTTGTATAGCTACGTATCCCTTTAAAAGGTTTTCGTTTTTTTTAATCTATCGGAGTTTAATTTTAATGTATTTACCAAAGTCGAGTTTAAAAGGCAGCGTCCCTTTTGTCTCATATACCGCCCATGAGAAGTATAAAAAGGCATATAAAACGAGAAGAGCATAAAAAAGGGCAATCACATTGTTTATCTCAAGGAAGGCATCGAGAATCATAAAGCCGACAGGAACAAGAAGAATCGGGACAAAGACCATCGCCCATGCAGTAGTATTATTAAAGAGTTTGAATTCGGATGATATGAGCCCCCACCAGAGGAGATAAAAGAGGAGTGTGGCGAAATGGACGGCTCCGATTGATGTCGATATCATGAACAGAAAGCCAGACATTGTGATTATGGTTAAGAAGATCGTTTTTATTACAAAACTCATGGAAGTTCCAGGGGCGAGCATTCGTTCCACTTCTGGGCTTTCTTCTGCTTTCACCTGCTCGTCTATAACTGTCTGAACCTTGCGATCAATTCTATTTAAGCGACCCTCTAATTCCTCCATCTCGACGTGCGTCTCTGCCACTTTTCTCAGCACCGGCTCCAACCGCGTATATATCCCCTCGTCAAACGCGGAACTCACCAAACCTTCGTAATATACTGATTTCTTATATATGCGAATGGAGAAATAACCAAGAGAGATGCCGATAGCGAGGAATATTAAATCGATCACGATACCGTACCAATCGAATTTTAAAATTATGTCTATGAATAAAGAAAAAAAGGAATAGCCGGTTAGAATTATTGCTATGGTCAAAGCAATAGCCAAGCCTATTTTTTCCGTTACTGGCATAGCGATCCTGGTCTGTTGTGTGTTTCTCATTTTATGTTTTATTTGTAAATCCACCTGCGTATGGACTTATGGTACCATTTTCATGGCATTCCCTACATGACACCGTGAAAGTTGCACCCGTGCCGTTTACACTTGCATTTGTGTAACAGGTTAAATTAGAGCGAGGACAGGCAGCGGAAGCTTCATTTCCCGTGTCCGGATTCGGATGCACACCTGAGCTCGTGCTTATATCTGCCGAATGACACTTGCTACAATCGATTTCGCTTACTTTCACCCAGGTATGCTGACCACCGAATAATGAGATTGTGTGCGGCATAGCGACCATAACTGCGGACACAAGAGCAATAAACAAAAGCATCTTCTTTACGGTTGTATCTTTCATCTCTTCTTCGCCTCCTTTAATGTCAATATCACATAACCCATGATTGCCAAAATGCATACCGCATACCCATACACGCGTAGCGTTAAAAAGATGTTCTTTACGAACGTATATTCCGAGCCATATTTAGGGTTGTAGCGCATTTCTCTTGCATCAAGGATGAAATAATTGCCAACATCTTCTATCACGAGCGGTTTTTCTTCTACCTGCACTGCTTTAGCCATAATTTCTTCTTCATGCACTATCCAGGGGTCTGCCCTTCCGACTGCGTCTCCCGCTGTCCTTACTCCTTCATCTGTGAGGGCGATAACCCGGTGCGTAATGGGAAGCATATAATTCGGTTGTTCAAACATGATTATGTCGCCTTCCTCTGGCACCACGGATACTTTTTGCATGAGTACGAGGTCCCCTTTTTTGAACGTGGGTTGCATGCTATCCGAGACAATAGCAGTAAAGAACACGAGTTTAAAAAGAAGAACGAGAATAACTAAGAGGAAGAAGGAAAAGGGGAGGACAGAATGCAAAAAAGGCTTCCTGCCAACGTTAGAAATAGCTTTGTATTCGTTCATCTTTTCTCCCACTCGTTTATTCCGGGAATGCTCGCTGTATCCTTTTTTAAAACGATTATACAATCGCAGTGCCGATTCAGAACCCTTCACCGCTGTCAAATAGAGGATGTAAAATATCGCTGCTAAGAATGCGCTAATCGCGATAGTTGTTATTATCGCTTCTATAAAAAGTGGCATTGTTTCTTCTTTTCTTGAACCTCCTATTCCTATGGTCTGTCGGAGTCTGTAACTTCCGATTCTTCCCCGGTACCGAAAGTTGTTGTTTCGTAAAAGTCTCGTGCCTCGAACTGCTCCATCGTCCACTTGCCTAACTCGTTGGCTTTAGCTTCGGAGTACATCGTGGACGCGAGAGTCCAGTCTATCTCCATCGCAATGTCTGTGTGACAGGCAATGCATGCCTCGTTTGAATCTTCCATCCAATTATTTTTTATTGCCTCCTGGACATATGCGTTGTGCACCTCCAGTACTCCGGAGTTGCTATCTCCCGCGGTATAGTTAAACGGAGACTTAACCGTCGGAGACCCACCCGAGGAGCCAGACTGAGGTCCTCTAAACCACTCTTCAAAACCAGACGAACCAGATGATGAATCAGAGGACGACCCGGAAGACGAAACACGGAATCCACCGGCAAACGGTCCCTGCGTAACTTTTGCATTGTGCTCATGGCATTCCATACAAGCGATGGTAGAAGCAGCATGTGCTTGTTTACCTGGTTTCACAGAACCGCCTCCGCCTCCTGCTGCATACTGTATTGTCTTATTAGCTCTATGACACGCGTAACAATCAAATGAACTGTGGTATGCTGTTTGATCCGAAAGTTCCGCATGTACATCGGCATGACACTTTTCACACGGTACACCTGCACCGCCAAGATCATACCAGGTATGCTGTCCACTGAGCAGAGACATCGTGCTCGGAAGGGCAAAGATGCCGATTGCAACTACCGCTATTGCCATCAGAATTATTTTGTTTACGTTCCGATTCATTTCTTCTTGCCCTTGCCTCCTTTGGGATTTGTTTTTTTTTTGTTCTTGTAATAATTAACTCTCGTTAGTCCAGTCTATCTCCATCGCAATGTCCGTGTGACAAGCAATACAAGCCTCGTTTGAAGATTCCATCAGACCATACTCTTTCGCAGCCTGTACGTAAGCGCAGTGTTTCTCATGTACGTCGTTGTTCTTGAAGTCGTGGCACTCCAGACACGCGATCGTAGAAGCAGCATGTGCTTGTTTACCAATTTTTACAGTACTGCCACCCTCTGCATACTGTATCTTTTTTACTCTATGACAGGCATAACAAGCTGTATTTGGGTCGTTACTCTTCTCTAATGTCCAGTGGGGGGCATGTCTTCTTGCCATTATTTCATATTCTTCATATACATCGGCATGACACTTTATACACGGTATATACTTACCATTCCTTGCATCAAGGTCATACCAGGTATGCACTCCACCTAAGACTGATATCGTGCATGGAAGAGCGAAGATGCCGATTGCAACTACTGCTATCGCTATCAGAGCTATTTTCCCGCTCATTTCTTCTTGCCCTTTTCGCCTTAACCTTATATTAGAATATGGAATTTCAGGATATAAAAAGTTTGCGTTTTCCTTCCATCGTAAACCTCTTTCATGCTATCCATTTTCAAACCGCCACCTTTAAAAGTATAGGGATAAGTATAGCCATCATGCTCGCCCACGTCCCCAGAATTAGACTCACAGTCCACTTGAGGGGAAAAAATAAAATCTTATTTATGGATTAGTCCAGTTGTTCGCCGTATTCACCTGCGTCACGTTCTCGCCACCAGCAGCAAAGCTCTGGATAGTCCACGTACCCGTTTCGTTCTCAGTTGCAGTGAACCCCAGATTCTCCTTCTTCGTCCACGTGATGTTCACTCCGATTCGCGTGTGGCATGCGATGCATGCTTCGTTTGCTCCTTCCATGAGGGTTTCGTTCATCGCATCGAGCACGAACTTCTTGTGCGCTGCCTTTGTACCTGTGTCTGTGTCGGTAGTATTATGACCAGGATTCATGGGGTCTTCAATTCCGAAACCGCCTGCTGATATGAAATCGGTAAAAACCCCTCCGCTATGACATTTACTACACGTACCATACTCAGGGTCTGACCAGTGATTCCACTTAGTCCCATCATGCCAAATCCCGTGACAATCCATACACTCGACCGTGGATGCGGCATGTGCTTCTTTTCCTGCCGCGGAACCGCTACCGTAACCACTTCCATAGATATAATTTGTAAATATCGTTCTGTGGCACATCGCGCAAGTCAAGTCGCGATGAACACCGTTATCATCACTTCTCATCTCGTCTGCTATCTCCGCATGGCACTTCTCGCATGGCACGTCATTCGGTCCCCCTGATAGGTCATACCAGGTATGCTGCGCACTGAATAATGAGACCGTGATCGGCAGTGTGAATATACCGATTGCAACTATTGCTATTGACATAAGAACCATTTTGTTTCTGTTTCCTATCATCTCTTCTCGCCTTTGCCTTTTGCCATTCGCAATATATGAGAGTAACATATGTTTACAACATAAAAAGCTTTTCGCTTTATCGGTAGTTCCGAAGTTATTTATATCTTTTAAAATTAGATTCCATGTTTAAGCGTTAAATTATGAACGAAGAGATATTGAGGGTATCAAGACTTTGTTATCAATGTGGGGAATGTACCGGGGCATGCCCAATGCGAAGAGTATCAAAGTTTTCACCTCGCAGCTTTGTGTATAATCTTTTAGCATCCTCGGACTCTGATAAAGAAGAAAACACGAGTTTCAATACCGGTGAGCAATCTCAATGGAACTGTTTGATTTGTGACAATTGCTATATTATATGCCCCCAGGACGTGGATTTCCCTGCTCTTATACTAAATTTGAGGATAGAAGGTGAAGAGGAAGAGACGGCAAAAGCAAAAGAAGATATTTTAGCACATAGAATATTCTCGGAAATAGCCTCTTTTATGACGCACTTCGATAAAGGCGTGCCTACGGATTTCAAGGGTGAAACAGACGAAGAGAGTGAATATGGCTATTTCACCGGCTGTTTGGATTATCTCGACCTGTTCATGGACGTTGGTGTGAACTATCATGAAATAGGCGATTATGCGGTAAAGCTGCTGAATGAGATGGGGATAAAGCCAAGAATTGTAAGTCTGAAGTGCTGTGGTCATGATATGCTTTATCAGGGCAATTATAATATTTTCGAGCAGCTCGCCGCCTATAATACGGAAAAAATTAAGAAGTTGGGCATAAAAAAGCTTGTTGTGAGTTGTGCTGAAGGGTTCTTCACATTCAAGAAGTATTACAAGCTGGAAGATGCTGGTGTAGAGGTTATACATATTTCTCAATTGTTGAGCGAGCAAATGGAATTCTCAGATGCAGAAAAAGCGCGCAATCGAGCTATAACAGTAACATACCATGACCCCTGTGCGATGAAACGTTTTCAGTTATACGAAGCACCGAGGGATGCGATAAAGAAGTCAGGAGTAAAATATGTAGAACTGACGCATTCTAAGGATAACGCTCTTTGCTGTGGTGTCAGCGGGATGATGAACTGCAATGATATGAGCAAAGCACTGAGGGCTTTCAGGCTGAGTGAAGTGAAAGAGAAGCAGGTGGATGTGTTGATAACTACCTGTCCGAAATGCTTGTCACATTTGAATTGCTTGAAGCATGAGAGTGAGCGAGGGATTGAGGAGGAAGAGGGAAAAGAGAGAAAAGAGAGAGAAGGGGGGGAGACAGAGAGAGGGGGAGAAAAAAAAAGTGAATATGAACGTGAATATAATTTCGAGATAGTTGACCTCGTGGTATTTTTGGGGCGGTTATTGGAAGGTTCAAAAAGTTGAGGCTTTTTATACATCGCAAGCAGTATTGTTTTGTTCTTGTCCCAGAATCTCCAAAGACCTTCCTTTGGTCTTTCAAGAACTATGTCCTTTATATCCTCAGCCGGGCTATTTGGGTTTCATCCAAAGGCGAAACAACCATTGACGTAACCTTAACCCGAGCTTCTTTTTGTTCCTTATCTTCATACTTAACTTCCACCAACACCTCTTTTCCTTCGGCACCCATAGTGGCATCAGAATATCTTGCAGTCAGCTTTGCAGCAAGTTCAATCGCTTCTTTGCTCTTCAAACCTTCCAAAATCGTTATTGGACTCCCGTAACCCGGCACCTCGAAAACATAATCTTCTGGACTCTTCAAATCCAAAAGAAGCTTATTCTCCGCTTCATTTCGCCCTACTATTATCTTTGACGCATCAAACCGGAAATGCCTGCCTATTTTCAGTAACGAAACATCTCTCTTTGCCACTCGTTCATTATGCTCGAACAAATCCCTCAGCTTAGCTGCAAATTCGCGATAGGTTAATAGACAGCCACCAGATGGCGATGGATAGTCATTGTGCAAACCAAACTTTTTGGCAAGTGCAATCTGAGGCTTTCTGCTCTTACCCTTTATTGCGAAAAGTTTGCTCCTGTCCACCCAGCCTTGACGTTCCGGAATTGTTTCGGGGAGTAGTTTTGCAGATAGCGGTCTCAAGACCATTTTTTCCAATCCCGCTTCTTTTTCCTCGAGTTCCAATGCTTTCCTGTGCTGGCTCATTGGTCTTTCACCAAGAACATCGCCAGTGAAGATGAAATCTGCACCCTCTTCTTTCGCTATCCTCTTCGCTTCACGCAGCATATAAATACGACAATCTATACAGGGGTTCATTCCAGAACCATAGCCATGTTCAGGGTTTTTTACCATGTCGAAGTATTCTTCACTGGCTTCTATCCTTACAAGAGGTATCCCAAACCTCTTTGCTGCCTCACCTGCGTAATCCTCTTTTTCCGCTACGAAAGGCAGGATAAAATTCACTGCCACCACTTCTATACCCTGGTCTAAAATAATCTTTATTGCCAGAATAGAATCCAGGCCACCAGATAACAGGGCTAATGCTTTCATTACTGTTTTTTATATAATTGTAGTAGATAAGTAGGTAGAAAGGTGGGCGCTAAATGATCTTAATTATCGTTACCGGAATGCCGGGGGCAGGTTCGTCAACGGTGATAAAGAAAGGTTTGCAGTTGAGAACGGCAGAGAGAAGCGAAGGCATCGAGTTCATACCAAAAAACTATGGCGATATAATGTTTGAAACGGCGAGAGAGAAGGGGCTGGTCGAGAAACGAGACGAGTTGCGGAAGTTACCAGGCGAGAAACAGCGGGAGATTCAGATGCTTGCCTGTAACAAAATCGCAGAATGGAGAGAAAGCATGAACCTCATAATAGACACTCACTGTACGATAAAGACGCCTTCGGGGTATCTCCCGGGATTGCCCGAATACGTACTACGAGAACTGAATCCAGACCAGTTTGTTTTGATAGAGGCAAGTCCGGATGAGATATTTGAGCGAAGGAGTAAAGATAAGACAAGGGAAAGAGATGTGGAGGATAAAACCAGTATAGAAGAGCATCAGTTCATGAACCGTGCGATGTCAATGGCTTATGCGTGCCTTACCGGTGCATCAGTCAAAATAATAGAGAATCATGACGGAGCGTTGGATAAAGCGGCGGCTGCGTTTTTTGAGTTGATGAAGATGCTAAGCAAGTCATAATTTCCATTTGCACACCAATCTCACTTCTGGTTCCTTCTCACCGCACGATTTTGGTTATATCTATCTCAATAATGTCCTCAGCACCCATGCTTTTCAATTTCGGGATTAAATTATTCACCTCACGCTTGCTAACCACCGTTTCCACTGCATAATACCGACGCTGGTTATTATCAGAATCATAAAGTTGGGATATAGTCGGCTTCTTCATTGCCGGTAGCACCGACACCACTTCCTTCAACTTATCCCCCACAACATTCATACTGAGCAGCACCTTCCCGCGAGCTTCTATCACGCCGGAAAGTAAGGTTCTTATCTCCTCTATCTCTCGCCTCTTTTCCGCATCACGCCACGAATCCTTATTCACGATTAACTTCGTGGAAGATTCCAGTATGGTATCTATAATCCGCCAGTTGTTTTTCCGCAGCGTCTCCCCGGTCTCCGTGAGCTCGACTATCCCATCCATCATGTCCTTTGCTTCGGTAGCGCCATAAGAAAAAAATATCTGCACAGGTATGCCAAGTCTGTCAAAGAAAGATTTTGTAAGGCGAGGATATTCAGTGCTTATCTTACTTTGCGGTCTTATGTCCTTCGCTTCTTTTAGGTCGGCTCTGTCTGCCTGCACTGCTAAGACGATTTTTACACTGCCTTCTTTTTCTGCGGTTTTACTGTAGCTCAGGTCCGCTACTTCCACTACATCCGCACCCCTTTCCTCTATCCAATCTTTGCCTGTTATGCCGGCGTCAAAATACCCTTTCTCGACGTATTCCGGTATCTCCTGCGGTCTTAATATCTTCACGCGCTCTATCCTCTGGTCTTCTATCCTTGGATTGTACTCCCTATCTGCTTTTTTTATTTCCAGATCCGCCTGCTTGAATAACAGCAGTGTTTGCGTTTCTAAACTGCCTTTTGGAATTGCTATGCTTATCATTTTTTCTCATTTAACAGCTAATGCCTTTATCATAAAAAAATGAATGAGAAAACGAAAAGATTTGTGCGTAGTAAATTTGAAGAGTATTACAGACGGGCGAAGATAGAGATCCCGAGAGAGTCATGGATGCGAGAGTGGGGCTTTGTCCTCTTTGACCAGTATTTCCCTGAGAAAATGGTGATGAGAAGGCACAAATCTTTTGCCACCAGCAAAGATCTAGTGAATTACCTCAGGGAAAATGCCCCTGCCCATGCATACCACTCCGCCGCTATTTATAAATATCCCTCGGCGACTATGGCGAATAAAGGCTGGCTCGGTGCGGACTTGATTTTTGACCTCGATGCGGACCATGTCATAAGCGAAGCGGAGCTCTCGAAGTATTCCTACGAGGATTTGTTGATCCTTGTAAAAAAAGAAACAATGAAATTGGTTCACTTTCTGCTCGACGATTTTGGATTTCGCGCGGATGACATAGAACTGGTATTCTCTGGGTCAAGAGGCTATCACTTGCATATCAAAACAGAAGAAGTGCGGGGGCTTGGGAGCAGAGAAAGGAGGGAGATAGTTGATTATCTCACAGCAGCAGGGCTTGACATGGATAGAATTTTTGTAAAAGGTAAAATAAGAACGCTTGACGGCTGTGTAGGGAAAGAGAGCACCTTATTAAAGCCGATTGGAAGCTGGGGGAAAAGGCTTTATCGAGAGACAATAGATTTTTTTCAGAAAATATCGGAGGTGGAAGAAGATGAGGCAGTGGAGGAATTAAGAAAGATAAAGGGGATAGGGGATAAAAGAGCACGAGAGATAATAAGAATTGCGAAAGAAGAAAAGCAGAAGGAAGAAATAAAAAGGGGAATACTCAGCCCTGATATTCCTATGCTGGAAAAAATAAGAGATCATCTTAAAGCAAAGATAAAAGATACTCCTGATGAACCCGTCACTTCAGACATAAAGAGGCTTATCAGGCTGCCTACTTCGCTACACGGCAAATCGAGCTTGGAAGTGAAACCAGTAAGAATCGAAGCCTTTAAGGACTTTGACCCATTAGAGGATGCAGTTGTGTTCGGCGATTCGCCAGTAGAAATAAGTGCGGCTCGAAACTCTTCAATAGAGATGAAAGGCGAAAGATATGAGGTGGAAGCAAGCGAAATTGCTTCGCTGCCTGAGCATGTTGCTCTTTATTTTATGTGCAAGGGTGCAGCAGAAATTAAGTGAACGTTTTGGACAAAAATTCCTGGAAAAAGAATACTTCAGGGAAACAGAAAACTTTGTATCGAGGAGATGAATTCGGCACTCCGCCCAAATTAGCCTATTGGTGAACTCCTTTTATCTTAAAAGAAAGTATTTTTAGTAAAGTTTTTGCGAAGCAAAAAGAGTATGGACATAGAGAAGCTCTGGGAAATCCTGTATAGGGAGAGAAACACGGCATCACTGCAAGAGTTACCTGATTCCTTCTGCGAGGAGGTTCGGGAATACATAAAGAAGTTAGAAGAGGAGAAAAGAGAAGTCGATATAAAGAGAAGTGAGCTTGTGGAAGACGAGATAAGGAATGCGCGGATGAAGGTAGAAGACATAATCAAAAGACGTATAGGAAAGATAGTAAAACTCGCCAGTTCGGGCATGAAAGCAGCACCTAAGGGGATGTTAGAGGAAGAAGAGAAGATATTCGAGGGTGTAAAAAGTCATGTCGAGGAAGGCAAGGAACGGATATTCGCGCTGATCTTGGGCGAGAAAGAAGGCGAAAGCGAAAGAGAAGAAAAAAGAGAAAAGGAGGCTGAAGAACTTGCGGAGGCAACTCTAAAAGAGGTTGAAAAAACAACAAGTTCCGTTCTCGAAAAGAGCAGAAGTGAGGAACTGCATATAGTTCGGATATTAGAAGACATACCTACTTTTATGGGTATTGATGGAAGGATTTATAAAGTGAAAAAAGAAGATGTTATTATGTTACCGAATACCAACGCCGAAATATTGTGCAAGAGAGGAGTTGCAGTGAGGTTTGAAGGAGAAAAAAAATGAAGATGCCGAAACATGTGAGGATTCATTGCCCTTTTTGCGGCAAGCATACCATACACGAAGTGGAAAAGGTAAAAAAGGGGAGACCATCTTCTTTGACCTGGATAGTGGAGCAGAAGAAGCGCAGGTCTGGCATAGGTAATGCAGGTAAATTTTCAAAGGTTCCAGGAGGGGACAAGCCAACAAAAAAGGTTTTTCTCCGATATAAGTGCACGGAATGCAAGAAATCACATCAAAGAGCGGGTTTCAGGGTGTCGAAGCTTGAGTTTGTGGAATAAAAGGAGAGCGCCATAGCGATGAGGAGAGAGAGGAAAACGAGAAGCAAATTTTTGAGGGTGAAATGCACGGATTGTGAAAACGAACAGATTGTTTTTGACCATGCATCATCGAGTGTGAAATGCAATGTCTGCGGGAGAACATTAGTTGAGCCAGGAGGAGGGAAAGCAGAGATAAAGAGTGAGATTATTGAGGTCTTTGAATAGCAACTAAAATGAGAGAAGAATGGCCAGAAAAGGACGAATTAGTAGTTTGTACGGTTGACGAGCTTAAGACTTTTGGTGCTTTTGTTAAGCTTGAAGAATACGAGGGAAAGGAAGGACTTATCCATATATCCGAAGTAGCCCCGGGTTGGGTAAAACATCTGAGGGATTACGTGAGAGAAGGGCAAAAAGTCGTATGCAAGGTGTTGCACGTGGACCCACAGAGAGGACATATAGATTTATCATTAAAGGCAGTAAAAGATGGGCAGAAAAGAGAGCGAATAAATGCGTGGAAGAGGGAGAAGAAAGCAAAAAAGTGGCTCGCTCTTGCTGCTGCTTCTTCTACACTCACGATTAGCAACGAGGAATTAGCTGAAATTGAGATGAAATTAACGGATGCTTTTGGTAGCTTATATGATGCATTTATGGAGGTCGTAAAGGTTGGCAAAAAAGCGCTGATTGCAGCGGGGGTAAAGCCCGAGCTCGCAGATGCAATACGAGAAGTTGCTGTCGCCAATGTCAAGCCGCCATCTGTACAGATAGCCGGGTACGTAGAGCTCACATGTCCCTTGCCTGCGGGTGTGGAAATAATAAAGGAAGCGTTGAAGAAGGCAAAAAAAGAGATAAAAATACCGCCTTCTGGCATAAATACAGTTGGCACTAAGGTGGAATGCTTCTACATAGGTGCACCAAGGTATAAGATATGCGTCACTGCTTCTGATTATAAAACGGCAGAAAGCATATTAAGCGATGCGGCAAACACTGCCATTGAAGTAATAAAAAGAAACGAAGGGCATGGGAAGTTCTATCGAAATCTTTCTTAGGCAAACTTTCTTTAAAAGTAAAAAAGGTTTTATGAAATCAAAGATAAGGAAATGTGAGATATGCGGAGAATACACACTAAAGGAGGTATGTGAGAGGTGTGGGAGAGCAACGAAGAATCCAACGCCTCCAAGATTCTCCCCTAAAGACCCTTATGGGGGATACAGAAGGATGATGAAATATGGAAGAAATAGAAGTGCATGAGCTAAAAAAGGTGAAATTGAACAAGCCTGTGATGATCGAGGGGCTGCCGGGAGTAGGAAACGTGGGGAAATTGGTTGCTGAGCATATGATACAGGAGCTGGAAGCCGAAAAGATAGTTGAGATATATTCATGGCATTTCCCACCGCAAGTATTGGTAAATAGCAACGGAACAGTTCGTTTATGTAAAAATGAACTATATGCATGGAAATCAAGGAAGCTTGATTTATTGATTGTCAGCGGAGATCAGCAGAGCGTTACGAATGAGGGGCATTATCTCATAGCTGAGAAGCTACTTGACCTCGCACAGCAATATGATGTCTCTCGCATTTATACCCTAGGTGGATATGGTATAGGTCAGCTTGTAGAAAGGCAAACGGTGCTTGGGGCTACAAATGAAGCTAAACTTGTGGAGGAGATGAAGAAATACGGGGTGGAATTCCGTGAGGAAGAGCCAGGAGGGAGCATAGTAGGAGCATCAGGGCTTTTATTAGGGCTCGGAAAACTGAAAGGTATCCCTGCAATATGTTTATTGGGTCTTACCTCAGGATATTTGGTGGACCCGAAGAGCGCACAAGCAGTGCTCAAAATCCTGTGTCAAGTATTAAATCTTGAATTAGACATGCAGGCTTTGGAAGAACGTGCGGAAGAGATGGAGAAGGTTGTCGAGCGACTGAAGGAGATGGAGCAAGCACAGATTCCAAGGCGTCGAGAAGAAGAATTGGGATACATCCGATAGTTAAGCGGAGTCCGCTGTTAGTACCCTTAGGGATGTAGGCATTTTAACTACGTCCCCCATTTTTATCCCCACCACGTAATCCAAATCCTTCTCTTTTGCGAGGTCCACTATTCGCTGTGTTACCACGCCGTCAAATACCACACTATTTGCAGGCTCCTTTGTTTCTTTCAATTCTTTCGCCAGTTCTCTTACTGTGGTTTCCTTTACTATATTCCTCCCCTTGTCTAACAGCCGTGCCTTAAAGGTGCCCTTGAGTTCTTGCAAGTGCGCCTCAAAGGGACTCAGACTTTTTTTCTTTTCCTCTTCTGCTTCCTCTTCTTTTACTTTGACGCTCTTTCTTTGTATTATTCGTGGCTGCTGCTCTTCCTCTTTTTTCACCTTGATGTAGTCCTGCTGCTCTACGGGCATTTTATTATGCAACGCTTTTGCTATTTCCTTGTAGGTCATATCCTCAACGCTTCTTCCCTCTGGCGCTATGGCGATATAATCAACGTCTGCGACTTGCAAAAGCTCCTTTAATATGAGTTCCCCACCTCTATCACCATCGAAGAAAGCTGTAACAGTCTTCCTCTTGCTCAGCTTGGTTATTGCCGGTGATATATTCGTGCCTTCTACGGCAATTGCATTTTTTATCCCGTATTTAAGCAGATTTAACACGTCTGCCCTTCCCTCTACTATCAATATGGCATCCGAGCTTTCTATGTTGGGTCCCGCGGGTAAGCCCTTATAATTACTTATCTCTTCCATCCTAACCGCCTGCTTCACTTCGTCCACCATCATTTCACTGTCTATACCCTTCTCGACCGCTTCACGCATTAGCTGTTTCGCTCGCTCGGTTATCCGCCTTCTCTTTGTCGCCCTTATGTCCTCTACCTTTGCAACCTCTACGTGCGCAATACACGGACCTACTCTATCTATGGTCTCTAAAGAAGCAGCCAGGATTGCCGTTTCAACCTTATCCAAGCCCGAAGGGATGAGTATTTCCCCACTTGATCTCCCGCTCTTCGACTCTATATTCACCTCTATTCTACCTATCCGGCTGCTCTTCTGCAGGTCTCTCAGGTCCAACTCTTCGCCCAACAGCCCTTCTGTTTGACCAAATATTGCACCCACCACATCAGATTTTTCAACAAAACCTTCAGCTGTGATGTTAGCATGAATCACATATTTCGTTGTATCTATATCATGCATTTTATTTCCCTCCTCAAAGGCTTCATCGCCCTTGTCTTTTAACTTACCATCACCTCGTACCATATCCATCTTTATCCTGGCAACATAAACCAATTGGTATATATGTTATAGTAAATGATAAAAGTTAAACTATGAAAGCAAGTAACATTTTCAAACCGAGAAGTTGAAAGGGGGATGTATCAAATGAGCAAATCATCGCCATCTGTTCAAGATTGGAAGAGATTATATGAAGCTGCAGTGGAATTCAAGCAAATCCGGTGTTGGAATTGGGTGTTTGATTCGGATGTTTGAAGATAGAGCCGTCTTGCAGAAGCCGGATTTGGAAGTGATAAAAAAGCTTGGGCTGAAGTTTAGAGGGCGAATGCGGGCAGACCATCATTCCGGTCTCATTTCTCATTTTCCCTTGAACTTAGAGAATAGTAAATGGGCTCGATGCGATTCGAACGCATGACCTCCGCCTCGTGAAGGCGGTGTCATAACCAACTAGACCACGAGCCCTTTTCTTTTTCATGCATATATTACTTTTGAGGATTTAAATAACTTTACATTACAACGTGAAGAAAAACAAGAAATATGGAGTGGGAAAGAATAAAAGGCGGACTTTGCGCAGTGAAAGGAGTAAGGGCATACGGAATAAAAGAGCGAAATAATGGGTTAGCATTGATAGAAGGAAAAGGAAAAGCCGTAGGCATGTTTACTTCAAACAAAATAAAGGCTGCACCAGTGAGGTTTACAAAGAGGCAGCTCGAAGAGGGGGAAGGGATAATAAGTGCAATAATTGCAAATAGCGGCTGTGCAAACAGCTTTACCGGCGAGGAGGGAATGAGAAACGCAGAGAAAATGGCGAAGCTTGCTTCTTCTTCTTTAGGCGTTGATAAAAAAGAGGTTGCTGTTGCCTCTACCGGACCTATCGGGAAACAGATGGACATGGGGGTAATAGAGAGGCAACTCGGGGAAGTGACGAAGAGGTTGACTTCTGATGAGATGGGTAGCCTGACCGCGGCGAAGGCTATAATGACCACTGACACCTTCCATAAGGAGAGAGCAATAAGTATTGATGCTGGCGATGAAGAACAGGTGGCAATAGGGGGAATAGCAAAAGGCTCAGGGATGATATTCCCTCACTTATGCCTGTCTTCTGCTACGATGCTTTCTTTTATTTATACGGATGGTTCTTTGGA
>JAPDIG010000004.1 GCA_025966525.1 Candidatus Methanophagales archaeon
TATTTTGACGTTATCATCCGCTCCATGTGCATTGCAAAATGATGATCTAAGGAATCACATGCTTGCAGTTTACAAGGGCATTGATTGCCACTGATGCCATTTCTGATTTAATCGTGCCATTGTTCACGACACAGTTTCCGGCGGCCAATTCTTCTCCATCCAGCCCGGAATCCTTCCACTGTCTCTTGGTCCCACAAGCACGGTCCATCCAGTAACATCCTCAGTCTCACCAGAAAGTCTCGCTGCAAGACCCGGAATCACCATCGTTTTATGCTTTACCTTATCCTCCACTTTAAACGATTCCAAGGCATCTTTAAAGCTCTCTGCATTGAGCTGCCCGCCTGCAACTGCTGATTCTACTCCTATCCCTTCACTATCCACCACCATCAAATAGGAATCAATCTTGTTAGAAGATATATCGCTCTCCACCGTGTAATAAGTCAAAGCGAAATTAGTAGTAACAAAAAGAGGTGATCTCTCTGTTGGATTTCCTATCTCCCTCAATCCTGGCTCTACGCTTACCGGGCGTCTTGGGTCAGTATATATATTTGCGACCAGCGTCCGCACAGGTATCAACGAATGCGGCTCTATCGAGTGCAAAATCATTATGTCCGCATATTTTATGATGAACAAGTCTGCGATAATCGCTTCCCAATAAGAAGCTGCCAATGCATTTTCAGCTTTACTTCCGTGAACCATCCATGCAGTCATAGGCACAGCAATCAAAGGATATGCAATCCCTTTATTCCCATCTGCAATCCCAGCGCGTCTTATCCTCACGAACCGGGAAAAAGTCTGCTCAAGCCCTCCCCCTTCTGGATACGTCCCCGGATCCAATACGATGTCTTCTATTCCCGCAGAGGAGAAAGTCACCGCAAGACTGTTCAGCATATCGAGGTCTGGCGAAAACAATGTAACTGGAACTTTAAACCTCTTTGCAATCCCCAGAAACTCCTTCCAGTTCTCCTTATCTGCCGCGTATATCAGCGGTCTTCTATTTGAAACTTCTTTCAAACCTTCTTCTATTACCTTCGCATTGAATGAACAAAGCACGAGCGGAAAATCCGTCTCTTCTGCTACCCGCTTCACACACTGCGCAAATGTTTTTGCCTCACCGGAGACTGAACGAATTGCAATCGCGTCTACCTTTAAAAATTCGCCAACATAAAATTTCTTCCATTCTGTTATCTTTCTTACCCGCTCTCTCAACTCCTCTTCCTTCATCGTATCCCATACGTCATAGACAAGTACTGTTCTGTTAAAGAAGGTACGCTCATGTCTGTGCATAACATCTTCGCCACCCATTTTCCTCGCTCTCTCTCCTATCCCTATCTCTACCTCGCGTACTTCTGGTGCCAACAATTCCGCTAACTTCTTTCCTTTTTCTGCGTATTTAGGTTCAAAAAGTGGCGGGCATTCCTCCAATTTCTTCTTCCTCTCCATCAATAGCGAGGCAAAAGCTAAGCATGTTTTCTCACCACATTCTTTGCAATTTGTTCCTGGGAGATATTTCCATACCTCCATTGGGCTGTTTAGTTTCATTTCCACGTCACCCAATCCTCTATCCTGACTTTTTTACCTTCATCCTCAGCCTCTTTCGCTCCAAACAGCATTTGCGTTACGCGCTTAACTGCACCCGCTGCCTTCGGATGCATCATCATGAACATATCACCACCTGCTATCCCTAACGTCAATCCAGTCATAATCTCATACAAAGGACCTCTATACACCGAAGGACCCCAATCGGAATCCTCTTTGATGGGCGAATCCTTCATCCACGCTTCCCGCGCACCCCACGCATTGGTTATACCGCATGAGATAGGAAACGCCAAATCCGTATCCCCTTTTAGTGCCGAGATCCTCATCCTTTCTATATTTGTGAATGCATAATCCAGACCATACCCCAGCGCAGCCGTGGTAGGGTCTATCACTATATCCTCCCTCGGCACACCTAATTTGAATAAATACCGGTTCAACGTCTTTTGTGCGTTGATATCAAGCTGAGTCCACGAAAGAATAACATGCCCGTGTTCCAGTGCCGCTTTTGCTATTCGCTCATAGTCCATGTTCAAGTTTGCAGATGCAATCAAACATCTCTCGCCCTCTGCTACCTCCGCCGCAGCCTCCAGCACCTCCGGATCTTTATCCGGATTGCCAGACCCCCCGATGACAATAGGAACTTTTACAGCTTGCAGCACTTCCTCCACCGTCTTTGCCGCTTCTCGCGCTGGCGTATCTTTTATCGTTGGGTCCGTGCTTATCAGATGAATCGTGACCATGTCGGCACCGAATTCACGCACGTTCTTCTTCGCCCATTCACCCGGGTCTTCCATCACATCCTCATAATGTTCTCTCACTGCCTTCGCCAGCGAAATAGGCATGTCAAAGCAATCCACTGAAATCACCGGTGGATGTGGCGTTTGATGGTCAAAATTATAGAAAGGCAACGCCTTTTCACCCCCTATCGTTACCGTCGCTTCTCTCGTACCGCCATCAGCCGATGTAGCGCCAATTGTAACTTCTTCTATCTGTCCATTCCATTCCGTTTTTGCAACTTCAAATTTCGTGGGTATTAACTCCAGCTCCTCTATCCCTTTCTCTTCGGAAACCACCGATATCCCTTCTTTTTGCACGCCCATCATAGACTGCAGTGCTTGAACTACCGAAGGAGGAATCGCCACACCCGTTGATAATTCCAGTTCTACATCGCCTTTTATCTTTACATCCTCCAACTCCACCACGTCGTATCGATCCAGTATCCTTGCAATGTCCTCTAAGGTTATTTTCTTCTCCATCTCTCCTCCTCTACTTCCCTTCTTTTCGCTTCACTATTATCTTCCCGATACTGATGTCTGCATCCTTCAATATTATCCTTACGGGCGTATTAGCACCAGATGCCACTAATGGTACAGATGCAAGAGGAACTTGAGCTTCTGATGGAACTTCCTCTTCCACCTCTGCGGGAGCAGCTACTGCTTCTGCCTCCACTGCCCATCCTTCAGTTATCCGTTCTCCGTCAACTTCCCGGATAACCCCTTTCACAACTGGATGGTCCACGCGCTGCAAGAATTCTCTGAGCTCCTCTATGGTCTTCACTTCCTTCTCTGTCGCTATCTTATCCTTCATCTCCGCAGGAATAGCCTCTGCCACTCGAGCTTTTAAATCCGATGCCATCCACACTACACGACGCCAGCCACCGTCATACTGTATAAATTTAGGACTGTAGAAATATTGTACTCCTATTCCAAGGAACCCTTTTACTTGCTTCCCTCCTCCTACTGAGCCTGCGATGGTTGAAAAGGGCAAACCAATAGGGGTATCGGTAACTTTCGAGCCGCGATGCACCCAACCTATTCCTTCGACCTCCGGTATATAAAATCCCGCTACTTCAAAACAGCCACAGCTCGTATGCGGCTTCTCAAGAAATGAATGTAATTTTATGGAATCGTATTCACCACTCGAGAGTCTTACTGCAGCTTCATTTACACCCGTATATTCTCCCCCTATGGGGTCTATACAATCCCCTTTTGGAATAGGGGCATTGGGTCCTTCAGGGTCAATCCTTGCTGCCGCCCTCGAATCAAACCAGCTCATCGCACCACAAAGCGCTATCCTATCTGGTGAAACCACGCAAACATTGGTGGGAGCGAAGGACTGACAAAGCGTGCATTGATAGAATTCATCCACATCTTCATCGTGCAGTCCTCTCGTTTTCACATCCCTCGCTTCGTATATCCTGTTCGCCTCTTCTAACCCCTTTTTTACCTCCTCTTCGTCTGTAATAAACGTGGCATCCATTTTTTCGATGAACGGTAGTTCCGCCTTGAAAAGCATTATCGTTGCCTTTCCTATCTGCTTCAGCGATTTTAGTCCTTTCTTCACTGCTTCCTTGCTTATCCTCACCCATATCTCCGCCCTCTGGTTGAGATGCATATACCCCTGAATATAAGACTGGTATTCGTGATTCCTTCGCTCTATAACCGCCTCAAGGTCTTTTTCTATCTGTTCCCCATATACCCTGTATATCATTGCATACGCATAGTTACCGCCCTCTTCCATATCTTCCAGGTCTGGTCCTATTAGATCAACCTCACCGTCTTTTATCTGCTCTGGGTCAGGCTCAAAGAGAACAAGCTCGTACCCAGGCTTACCTTGCCCCCCTAACTCCACATACATCCCTGCTTTTCTTACCCTTTCGCCCTCATACATAGGATTTATATCGAAAGGGAACTTCTCCTCTTCTTCTGTCTCTGCCATTTTTCCTTATACCCATCTCTGATACTTCATAAAGATTAGAGAGTGGTCTTTAAAATGATTTTCTAAAAAGTTCTAAAAGAGCCCGGGAAAATGTGCAATTGTCAATATTTAGTGGTTCAATATTTTAACAATTTTAACAATAGCGCCTTTTGCGCATGAAGCCGGTTCTCTGCTTGCTCAAATATCACAGAGTTAGCGCTGTTCATCACCTCCTCCGTTATTTCTTCCCCTATATGCACCGGCATGCAGTGCATTATTATGGCATCTTCCTTCGCCTCATGCACCAAATTCTCGCTTAGCTGATACTTTTTTAAATCCATCTTTCTTTTTTCACTCTCTCCTTCTTCTCCCATTGATACCCACACATCAGTGTATAAGACATCGGCATCAACGGCGATTTCTTCTGCATTATTCCCTATTACCACTTCACAACCCATTTCCTTCGCTTTTTCTACTACCCCCTTAGCCGGCTCATATCCTTTTGGGCACGCAACGTGGATATTCATGCCTGTCATCGCAGCGCCACCAATCAACGAGTTGCACACATTATTTCCATCTCCGACCCACACTACTTTTACACCTGCTAATTTATTCTTATGCTCCTCAATCGTCATTAAGTCTGCTAACGTCTGGCAGGGGTGTTCCAGATCACTCAATCCGTTTATTACTGGCGTGGAAGCATACTTCGCAAACTCCTCTATCGTGCTATGTGAGTATGCTCTTATCATAACTGCGTCAACGTAGGCGGAAAAGACCTTCGCTGTTTCGCTTATTCTTTCCCCTCTTCCCAACTGTAACTCGTTCCAATTTAGACTTATCACATCCCCCCCCAATTCACGCATCGCAACTTCAAAGGAAACACGAGTGCGAGTAGAAGGCTTTTCGAAAATCTGTGCTAATGTCTTACCTTCCAGGTCTCTTCTCACTCTCTTGCTTTCCCTTCGCTCCTTTTTCAGTTCTTTCGCCTTTTCTATTATCGCTTCTATTTCCGCAAGTGAGAGGTCAAATATCGAAATGAGATTCATGATAAACATGTCCAGTAATCCTTTAATTCCTCTTTAACCTTCCTTATTACCTCTTCAGTATCCTTTGACGCCCAATCCCTTTCGTCGATTGGTTCACGCTCTTCTATGGCTATCTCCAAGCCTGCCAGACCTGAGATTAAGGCAAGCCATGCATAGGGCAAAATGTCTTCATTGTAACCAGAAGCGATTAAATCTATCTCCTTCCCCTGACAAATTTCCGCAATCGCGCTCGTGCGCTTTCCAATCATTCTGAATCCACTTATCGGCAGTCCCAACTGCGTTAACTGATCATTTAGATACGGGTCAGAGCCACCATATCTGACAACCAGCTCAGGCTCGAATTCGCCTGCCACAGGTTCGATTATCTCCTCAAACACCGACTCGTAGGAGTCATAGCCGGCGCCAATTGGCATTGGAACGTTTATTGTATATCCTTTTCCCGCTCCTTCTCCGATTTGATATACAAATCCCGTGCCGGGGTATAGCGTTCTGGGGTCTTGATGCAAATCAATGAACAGCACGCCAGGGTCGTGGTAAAAGTATTCAGAAGTTCCGTTTCCTGCATGGGCATCGGTATCTAAAATCAATATTCTTTTTAAACCGTATTTATGCTTCAAATATTTCGCTGCAAATGCCACGTCATTATAAATACAAAAACCTTCGCCAAAACCGGATTTTGCATGGTGCATCCCACCGCCTAATGAAACAGCCTTCTCAAATTCCCCACTTTCAACTATATCAACTGCACGCTTCGCCTGACCCACGATCAACCTCGCAGCTTCTTCCAGTTTCCCTGGTCTTCCAACAGGTCTATTGTCCGCACTGTGAAACAGATAAAATCTTTCATCGTAATCAGAACTCAAATTCGCTGCCCGATAAAACTCCCTTGTGAAGTCAATATATTCTCGGTTGCAGATTAAAAGCAGGTCTGCATCCTCCGCAGGCTCTGCACTGATGATGCGGTAATTCTCATCGCTCAAATTATCCTTTAAGAAACGGTAAAAGTTCGTATATCTCGCTCCACTGAATGGATGCCCTGCACCAAAGTCATATTCCTTCAATTCCTCCCTGTACAAAATTGCTAATTGCATGGTTTTATAAAATAAGGTTTATTCACCCCTTCTATATCTTTTTTAATTTTTGAACTCGAATGCTTTCAGACCTTCTCTCGCATCCTTTGTCGCTTTCTCGAAAATTGGCTCCTTCACTTCCGCCGCTCCAAAAAACCTTTTAGCCCTTCTCTTGCATCCTCAGTTCCAAGTGCCTGCCCGAAGCATTCCGCTTCATACTGCAATGCATGCTCCATGTCCATCTCTATACCCTTATTCACTACATCTTTTATTATTCCAAGCGTAACAGCACTTTTTGAAAACAGCTTTTTGATAAGTTCATCCACCTCGTGATCAAGTTTATCCACAGGAACTACTTTATTCACAAGCGCTACGCGAAAAGCTTCTTCTGCATCTATCTGCTCTCCGCACATCAGCATCTCCATCGCTTTTGTCTTCCCTACCAACCTCGTTAACCTTTGAGTGCCACCGCCACCCGGAATAATTGCCAGGTTTATCTCTGGCAGACCAAATATCGCTTTTTCGGATGCAATCCTGAAATCGCACGCCATCACAAGCTCCAAACCACCACCCAAACAGAAGCCATTTATCTTTGCTATTATCGGCTTCTTCATCTTTTCCATGTAGGTGGTTATCCCCTGAACCCATCTCGACCACTCACTTGCTTCCGTTGAACTTTTCTCAAGTAACTCTCCTATGTCCGCACCTGCACAGAAAGCTCTTTCTCCCGCTCCTGTTATTACGATTGCATGCACCCCGGCATTAGCTTCTGAATCTACCAGCGCAGCTCGTAATTCGGTTAATAAAGCCGTGTTCAACGCGTTCAGCGATTTCGGTCGGTTGAGTGTTATCGTTGCGGCTTTTTCTTTCTTCTCATACAGGATGTTTTCGTATTTCGTTTCGTCGGACATTTTTTAATCTATCTTTTTCAGCATCACGAATTTCTCTTCAATTTTTCTGTTAACTTCTCTGCATCTCTTGAGATTTTGGATTTTTCAGCACGGAATGACCATAATTGCCTACGTATATTCGTAGAACCCCTTCCCTGCCTTTCTCCCGGTCCATCCAGCCCGCACCATCTGCGTCATAAGAACGGCAGGTTTGAATCTTTCCCATCCGGTCTCATTGTATATCGTATTGAGCACCGCTACCACAATGTCTATTCCTATCAAATCCAGAAGTTGAAAAGGACCCAGAGGCCAGTTGAAAGAAAGCCTTAATATCTTATCTATATCCTCTACGGACGCCAGCTCATTTTCTCGCATCTTTACCGCCTCATTCAAGATGAGACACATCATCCGACTTGTAACGAACCCTGGAGAATCCTTAACTGTAACCGTCTCCTTACCCAGCGAATGCACAAACTCCAGCGTTTTACTTAATGTATCTTCAGAGGTCATCAGCGATTTTATTACCTCCACACCCTTCATTAGAGGCACGGGATTCATGAAATGGACTCCAATTACCTTATCAGGTCTTTTTGTTACCGCGGCTAAAGAAGTAATAGGAAATGTAGAGGTATTACTCCCGAGAATAGCATGCTCAGGACATATCTTATCCAATTCTCTGAATATTTCCTGCTTCAGCTCCATATCCTCATACACCGCTTCAATCACAAAATCCGCTCCTTTCGCACCATCTCCCAAGCTCGCTGTTGCATTTGCGGTTATCGCATCCACCATCACATCCACCTCATCTTGTTTTAGCTGCCCTTTCTTCGTAAGTCGCAAGAGGTCGCTTTTTATCTTTTCAAGCCCCTTTTTCAAAGATTCTTCACTCCTGCTTACAACCGACACATCGTAACCCGCTTGAGCACAGACTTGCACTATCCCGCTCCCCATCACACCCATTCCTATAACACATACTTTCTTTCCGTTCATGTTTTTTTTTCTTTTCTCCTTTTATACAATTTTACTTTTTATTATTATTAAGGTGCATGATAGAGAAGTGGAGGGGTAAAAGAGGAGAAGAGAAGAAAGAAGAAGGTGAAAACACGGCAGATTTAATCTACCATAAAAAAGTAATAGAACCGCCGTTCCTCATCCGCAAGTTCGGAGTCAGTGAGGAGGAGTACGACCAGCTCACCGACGAGGACACCAAAGCGGACCTCTTTGACGGCACGCTTATTATCCATTCGTCAGCTTCCATCCGGCATGAGAGTATCTTTATGTTTATGGCATTTTTAATGCACGGATACGTAGAACATCTTTCCGGGTGGACACGAGATTACGAACTGCGTGAGAAAAGGCAGGTGTATCATGAGGCGGGGATAGACGAAATCTGGTTCATTGATGCAGAAGAACAGGTAATCACGGCAGACCGAAGACGAAGTGAAGAGAAGAGATACGCCATAACCACTACAACTTCGGGTAGACTCGAGAGCGATGCGATGCAAGGCTTCTTTGTGCAGGCGGAGTGGCTCTGGCAAGAGATTCTACCTGACCCTTTCTTGTGTTTGCAAGAGATTTTAATTAAATAGCCGCGATATCTTCTCTTACTTCACAACTTCAAATACCGGGCATGTGTGTGCCCCACCAGAGTACTTGTCGCCTTTATAGGTGTATGAACCATTCATTCTCACTCGCTTACCAATCAGTTCTTGCGTAGCTTGCTCAGCATCGTAATCAAGCCTCCCTGCAACACAAGGTCCCTCTTTCGTTTTCACCAAGCAGGGGATATAAGGTGCATCATCCTCAAATCCCTCTGGTGGCACACGGATTACCGTAAACGTCGCCAACTCGCCTTCCCCACTCAATTCCATTCTCTCAAGGCTCCTTCCTCCGCACCACTGGCAAACAGGCATTGGATGACAGGTTATCCCACCACAAGATGCACATCTCAGCCCTAACAATTTCCCATTTCTCAAGCCTTCTTCATATTCTGCGAAGGTTAAAACCGTGTATTCCTTCTCTATTTCTTCTTGCTCCTTCATTTTTTCGTTAAATACCTCTTTTGTTCTTCAAGAAGTGTATTTAGTTTCCATCTTTAACCCTCCATTGCTTTAATTACGATTAATTTCTTAAATCTTTTTCTGGACTGCCTACTTCTTCGTCCTTCCAAGTATAATATGGCAGAGTGTCCCGAAATCACCTCCAAGCGTATCGGTCATTCCATACTCCGGAACAGGGTCGATCTGGTTCCCTTTTGGTGCTTCTCCCCTCATTTGCTTAACGAGCCAGTAAACCTGAGATGCCCCTGTCGCCCCTATCGGGTGCCCCTTCCCTATCAACCCTCCAGACATATTTGTAGGTATCTTCCCTCCTAAATCCGTTTGCCCTTCCACAGTTGCATCCGCTGCTTCTCCCCAATCGAAGAAGCCCATACACTCAAGTGCAATCAATTCCGCAATCGTAAAGCAATCATGAAGTTCAAGTATATCTATATCTGAAGGACCGAGACCTGCATGCTTAAACGCCATTCTCGCTGAGTTTATTCTTGAAACTGGCTTAGTCAGATCAGCCATCTTTGATAATGAACCTCCTGAACCCTGCCCTGTTCCCAATATGTAAACTGGGTCGTCCGTATATTTTCTCGCCTTCTCCGCTGCGCAGAGCACGATAGCCGCGGCACCATCGGAAAAAGGGCAGCAATCCAGAAGCGTTAGCGGGTCTGCTACCAATCTCGAATTTATTACATCCTCTACCTTCAGGTCGCCTAACTTCTTATAGAACTGTGCCAGCGGATTTAAAGCACCGTGCCTATGATTCTTTACCGAAACATGTGCCATTTTTTCACGTAGTTTTTCTATTCTTATCTCATAATTCCTGGAGTACTGCCTTGCTGCCATTGCGAAAACCCCTGGAAAGGTGAGTCCCACAGGTCCCTCTGTTGGTGCATGACAAGCCATCGCAAATGTCCTTGTTGCAAATAGTGTCCCCATCAACAATGCTTTTTCCACTCCTCCGGCAATTACCATGTCATATACCCCGGAGGCAACCCACATCGCTGCTTCACGTATTGCTATCGAAGCGGACGCACATGCACCCTCGTATCTCGTTGCTGGTATAGGACACAAATTCAGCTCGGCAGCAGAGAATCCTGGAGGCGTTACCTGTCCCTCTTCAAAACCCGGGAGAGCCGCACCTTGAAATAACGCTTCTATATCCTTCAAATCCACACCGGCATCGTCAATTGATTGCAGTGCCGCTTCTGAGAACAACTCCAGCGACGTCTTTGATGCTCTCCCAAACTTCGTATGTCCAATTCCTATTATTGCTATATCCCTCATACTCTCCTGCTCCTATTTCTCATCCTATTTATGGTTATGTATATCGGGACAAAAAGCTTTTCATCTTTTCTATTATCATTCCTTCGCTCTTCACTTTAACTTCTTCTGCCATTAATACATAGCGGTTTTTCCCCACTATGACCACGTTTCCTCTTGCCGTAACTGGCGTTCCAAATGAAATACTCGCTTCCTTTTCTTTTTCTTTTAATTCTACAAATACTGCACCCGTACCGTCATCTAATATTACTTTCCTTCTTCCTTCTTTCCACGACAGTGGTGTTGATACTACATCCCCTTCTAATATCACATCAAAAGCACCTTCGCAACTGACAATTTCTCCTATCGTCCTCTCTTTAGGCTTCATCAATTCAGCCCAACCGGGAAAATCAATATCTTCATCAATTATGCTCACTGTCGCGTTTTTACCTATATACAAAGTTGCTATTCCCTTCCATCTCTTCACATATGCGTTCTCTATTTGCACTACCTTATCCCTTACAAGCTGAGTTCGCTCTTCTAACGAAACAAACGGGATTTTGGCGGTGTAGTCAGCAATTACTCCGTTAAGAACGACTTTTTCCACTCCCACTTTCGTCTTTATCCCCTTTCTCGATACCTCTAAAACCCTGCACATGCAGTTCATTCCTGATTCCCCCTGCTTCAAGCACCAAAGTTCTCTATTTCTGCTGTCTGAAGGTGAAGGGACAAAACTGAAGAAACCATGTTTTTTATATTCTCTTTGCATAACACTTTTTCTTTTTGGTGAAAGAAGCAATTAAAAGAAATCCACTAAGGTCTTTTGGGTTTTCGCTTCATCCTCTTCCCTTGTTTTTATTATTTCTTCTTTAGCTTCGGCTTTAATCACACCCTCCTTTCCCGTTACTCCCTTCTTCCCTTTTATCACTGTTTTAGGCATTGCATACGCATCCTGGTATATCCTCTTCGCTTTCTCTTCCCTATCTTCATCGGTATCACTAACTAAAAAGGCTATTTGGGGAACGTCCAGGCGCAGCGATGCTGTAATATCCACCGCCTTTCTTTCGTCAAGGAAAAAAAACTCCAAAAAAGGAACGACAAAGAGTCGTGCATAGCTTAGTGGCACTTTGCAATATTCCGCTATTTTCTTCGCTATCGCTTCTCTTATCGGTATTGATTTCTTGTCTCCCACGGCTTGCCATCGGTTTCGTTGCCACGGCGAACGGAAATATCGTTGCCTTTGCCAGCCATATCTCCCCTGCATCTCTTTTGCAGAAAGCACGCCGCAAACCATTAAACTGGATGCATAGCGCCAGAACTTGTAATTCTCCCTGCGTTTTACTCTGCCTAAAAACGTATCCGCCCTGCTCAGGTAATGCAACCCGTGCAAAAAACTTTCTTCGTCATTTTCATACGCGAAATTCCGGTATATCCATTGTATGCTCTCTTCTGGCGTCTTGTCAAGACTGTAAAGAGAAGAAAGAGCTTCTTGCATCTCGTATCCCTCTACACCGAAAATCTTCTTCATTACCTCAAAAATATCTGTCTCTCTGTCTCGTTCCCCAGTCGCTATATCACCCTCATCTATTTTACCAAATTTTGATATAGAAATCGCATGCAAGTCGTTTATTGCAGACCTCAAATCACCATTAGCGTTCTCCGCCAAAGCATGCAGTGCTTTATCTTCCACTTCTATTCCCTCAACACGACTTATTTTTTTGAGCACTTGAGAAACCATCTTATCTCCTATTCGGTCGAACTTAATTACCTTACAATTCCGTTGCAATGCCGGACCCATCTTGTGTTTATCATTGGCGATGAGGATTATTGGCTGTGTGCTTCTCTTCACTATTTCTGTTATCGCCTTCGTTCCACCACGGTCTTCGTTGCCATGTAGATTGTCAGCCTCGTCTAAAATGATTAATCTCGTCGTCTTGCTAAATGTATTGCTCGTAGAAGCAGGTCCCACAATGCTTTTTATCATTCCTGCACTTCTTTTGTCTGATGCGTTAAGCTCTATGACTTCCCATCCGCGCTCAGAAGCAAGTGCATAGGCTGCTGATGTCTTCCCACAGCCCGGTGGTCCATGAAGAATAGCAGCTTTCTTCGACTTTGTCTTATATACATTCTCAGCCCACTCTTTTAACTCTTCTATCGCTTTTTCGTTGCCCACAACTTTTCTTAACCTCTTTGGTCGGTATTTCTCTGTCCATTCCTTGCTATTCCCTTGCATTGTCATTAATATCATAGACGTGCATCCTTGATATATTTTTGAAAAAGAAAAATAGAAAAGTTCTTATTTGAGAAGTGAAAAACACCAAATAGAGCAGATAAATGAACGAGGATAAAAGGAGAAAGAAAAAGGAAAAAGCGGCAGAATCCGCAGCTTCTCTGATAATAGATGGTATGGTCGTGGGACTTGGTTCGGGTTCTGCGGCAGAATTTGTGATAAGGAGGATAGGGGAGAGGATAAAGGAGGAGGGGCTCGAACTTTTGGGCGTTCCTACTTCACTTAGAACCGAGATGTTGGCAATAGAATGTGGAATTCCCATCACTTCTCTTTCGGAGCATCCTTACCTGCATATATGCATAGACGGTGCAGACCAAGTAGATTCTCAACTGAATTTAATCAAGGGTGGATGGGGCTCCCATACAAGGGAGAAAATAGTGTCTTACGCAACGAAAAAGCTTGTTATCTGTGTTGAAGATGAAAAAATGGTAGAAATGCTGAATAAGCCTGTTCCTTTAGAAGTGTTACCTTATGCCGTGAAAATAGTGGAGAACCAGGTGAAAGAGCTTGGTGGGGTGCCAGTTTTAAGGAAAGAAGGAAACAGAGGAGGATATTTTGTAACGGAGAACGGGAATCTAATAATAGATGCGGATTTTGGCATTATAAAGAATCCTGTGGAGATGAGCATTGCTCTTTCTTCTGTTGTCGGCTCTGTTGAGCATGGGATATTTACGAATGCTACTGAGGTGCATGTAGGGGATGAAAAAGGAGTTAGGATATTAAAAAAATAAATGATATATCTTTATATACTTGTAATACAATGCTACATAACATGGTGCAAACACTGACCGGAAAAGCAAGAATGATTCCAATCAGACTGCCTGAGGCCCGGGTTAATAAAATAGACGAAATAGTGGATACTCTCGGCTTTAAGTCACGAACTGATTTTATCAGGGAAGCCATTGAGCATTACGTTAAAGAAGTAGAGTTGGTAAAGGTAATTAAACTCAGAGAGATATCAAGAGAAGAGGCTAAAAACGAGATAAGGGACTACCTGAAGAGCAGAGATAAAGCTTGGTTAGATGAGATTGCTGATGACCTGAGACTCGATTTCGCATTCGTTGTGGATATAATAGAGGAATTGGAGAAAGATGGTTTTGTAAAGGAGGTTTGAGATGAAATGACAATTCTTTATAAAAAGGGTGATGGTGTGGAGGGAGAAGTCTTAGTTGCTTTCTTCCGTAAAATGAAGGGACTCAGTGTTATAGTTGGTTCGGGAAGACATAGACAACAGAAGGTTATATTAATTGGCACGCCAGCGGGATGTTTTATAAACAAAGAGATTAGAAGCATGGAGAGAAGGGAGATTAGAGAAAAATGAAATTGTTGGTAAGTCCGAAGGATATAGAGGAAGCGAAGGCGGTGATTCGTGGAAATGCGGATATTATAGATGTGAAGAATCCAAAAGAGGGTTCCTTAGGTGCTAATTTCCCATGGATTATAAAGTCAATACGGGAATTGGTGGAAAAGGAGAAAGGAAATGGGGCGAAAATAAGTGCTGCGATAGGGGATTTTGATTATAAACCAGGAACTGCTTCTTTAGCCGCGTTAGGTGCTGCCGCCGCAGGTGCGGAATACATAAAAGTTGGATTACACAAAATAAAAACGAAGGAAGAGGCGATAGATTTGCTTACCGGCGTTGTTAAAGCGGTAAAGAATTTCGATCCGACCAGGAAAGTCGTTTCTGCTTTCTATGCCGATTATAAACGAATAAAATCGATTTCGCCTTTTGAAATCGCAGCGATAGGAGAAGAAGTGAATATAGACGTGGCAATGATAGATACCGGCATAAAGGACGGGAGGTCAACACTGGATTTTCTAAGCGAAGAAGAACTTAAGAGGTTTATCTCAGAATCGAAAGCACTTGAACTTGAGACTGCTCTTGCAGGCTCGCTAAAATTTGAAGATGTTCCCACAATAAAGGAGATAGAACCAGATATAATAGGTGTTAGGGGGATGGTATGTGGTGGTAACAGAGAAGACAGCATAAAAGCGGAGTTGGTGAGTGAGTTGAAAAGGATGGTAGGAGAATAATTCAAAATCTTTCGCTCCCTTGGTGGAATATCCGTGATGTCCTGCTCGTCAAGGAATATCTTGCCACCCGTGGGACCCAGCACCATAAAAGACGTGTGAAAAGCCTGAACTAAGTTTTCACATAAGCCTTGTTATTTCATCCATATTTGCCGCACCTGATATCCAATTGCTAATATTCCAGCAACGGCAAATACGGCTACAAAACCCGGTGTTTTCGGTGTCGGCGTTGGTGCTGAGGTTGGCTTTGGACTTGGACTTGGTGTAGGTTTCGGCTTTGCGGACTCAACATATACTAAACTTTTCAGTTCTTCCGGCAAATTACCGCTCCCTTCTGGTGGCACAATTGGTGACTGTCCCTTATCGCTAAAAATTTTCTGCCCGGCATCTCCTATAACGAATTTAACGAACTCCAATCCAAGTTCTGGATTTTCCGCATTTGTCGGAACGGTGATACCATACACAATTGGCTTTCCTATTTTTGTCTTACCATCGGCAGTTTCCAATTTGACCTTTTTGTAAAAATCCGCGTACCCCACCTTGCTCAGATCTATTGGCTCAGGCAAATCGACAAACGCTAAATTGTGCTGAACGGCAACGCTTCTGTACTCAAACGCGTAGTCCAGCCCACCTTCTTCGACTAATGCTACGAGTTCAACCGATTTTGGTCTTATATCTACCTTCTCTGTGTTTGGCTTTAGGACTTCTGGCGTTTTTATTAAATACGTCCCCTTCCTTTCCTCGGTTATCGTAATTCCCGTGTTGTCAAGAATCAAATCGTCAAATATCTTCTCATCACCGTAATGTAACTCTGCGAGCTGAAAGACCATTACTGCCCGGTATCCGCAAGGATCGAGATTCGGATTTGAAAAAGCGAAGGTGACACCATCTCTGCGAAGAATCTCATACCAGTTCTCCGGTGTGATTTCATCCGCATACATGCTCAACTCTGGATTATATGCAATAACTAGATCATTCGTTGCAAATCTCACATACCAATCGGCATACTTCGGGTACATCATGCCTGGTATAAGTGTGTAATCCGCAGATGCAAGCACATCTCCATTCTTCCCCACATCCGTTATCTGTCTCACTGCTGAGATACTACCCATTGATTCACGTTGCACATCTATGTTCGGATTCAAAGCCTCAAATTGGCTCTCCGCCTCCGCCAAAGGAACAGCTAAGCTCCCGGCGTGGAAAACTTTGACCGTTTTGGCTTGTTCTACTTCCACAGGCGAGGTGTAAAAAGCCACTACCGATACGCATGCAATTACTGCAATCACTATACCCCCCACCAAAATTTTTCTTTTTTCCATTTTATTTTCACCCCGATATGCAAATATGGACAACTCGAAATAAATGCTCTTCGGTTTTTTTGAAATAAAACTTTCTCACCTCACCACGTGTACCGAAGTAGCTTTAAAGGTCGCATAGATCTCATCCCCTTTTCGCAGTCCGAGACTTTCTCGTGATTGTTTCGTAATAAGAGCTACAAGCGAATTATTCATTCTTACACGTGTTAAAGGACCCATATCGCTCATCTCTTCTATTTTTGCGCTAATAACGTTCCTTGCACTGCTTTCTTCCCTCTTTTCAGACAGAATTATGTCTTCGGGTCTTATGAATGCTTTTACCGTTCCAGCATGGTAGTCTGAAACTGCAAATATGTTATAGCCCATATCAACTTCAATCTCTGCAATGCCATTCTTATTATTCCGAACGATGCCACTCAATATATTCTCAACACCAACGAAGTCCGCTATCTCCTCGTTTTGCGGTTTGTTGAATATCTCATAGGGAGTTCCTGCCTGCATTATTTGACCGCGCATCATCACTGCTATTCTATCTGCTAAAACCATCGCTTCTGTCTGGTCATGCGTTACGTGAACCATTGTAATTCCCAATTCGAGTTTTACCCTCTTCAGTTCTTCTCTCAGGTAATCTCTCGTTCTGAGGTCTAATGCGGATAAAGGCTCGTCCAGAAGTAATACAGAAGGTTCAATAGCAATTGCTCTCGCAATAGCTACCTTTTGCTGTTCCCCACCGCTTAGCGTACCGGGATAGCGATGTGCAAGATGAACTATACTTAGCCAGTCCATTATTTCTTTCATTCTCTTCCTGTTCGTATCTGAGGATTTCCTCAACTTTAATCCGAATTCTATGTTCTCCTCAACAGTCAAATGTGGGAATAGTGAATAATCCTGATAAATGAAACCAATTCTCCTTCTCTCTGGCGGTAGATTCGTTACATCATGCCCATCTATCCAAACTTCTCCGCTGTCAGGAAAATAAAAACCGGCGATTGTTTCGAGTAGCAAAGTCTTTCCCGCACCAGTAGGACCCAGAATAACGAAATATTCGCCTTTTTTCACTTCTAAATTTATATCTTTGAGACAGAAATCTTTCCAATCTTTGTATACGCTTTTGATTTTTATCATCTTGTTTACGCTCTATATCAGTAATGCCAATGGCGTTGATTTCTGGTTTTATGACAGCAAATCGTATTATTGAGAAGGGTAAAAAAAAGTGGTACCTTTTTATCCTCTCCTTCTTTTCCCAACTATCCTCAACACTATAAATATAACCAAACAAATCGAAATCAGCAAAACCGCAATCGGTCTTGATGCCGGTAATCCAAAAGATGTAAACTTCTCATATATTAAAATCGGTGCGGATATCGGATGGTACGCGATGATCAAAACAGCAGAGAACTCGCTTATCGCACGCCCCCAGCTCAGAATCGCACCACTAAATATGGAAGGAAAAGCAAGAGGAAAAGTTATTTCTTTGAACGTTCTCCAATGCGACGCACCCAATGAGCGTGCAACATTTTCTAACCGCGGGTCAACCTCCTTGAAACCCTCTCTTGCTGTGTCTATTAAATATGGAAGGCTCATGAAAAGCATTGCAATTACTATTCCAGGGTACGCATCTGTAATTGCAATTCCTAACCTTTTTAGTGGTGCTCCAATCACTCCATACCGCATGAAGACGCCATATAAAGCAATCCCGGCAACAATGTGTGGAATCATTAAGGGAATGTCCACAATGCCTTCTATAATGCTCTTACCCGGGAAATCCTTCCTCGCGAGGAGATAAGCTAACGGAACGCCGAAAAGGAAAGCAATTAGTGTGGACACCATAGCCATAGAAATGCTTATCCCTATCGCTTTTAGAACTACGGGGTCCTTTGCAGCATCAATTAACCCGGAGAAGTCTTCTGTCTGCTTGTAAAACATGTTTCCAAGCGTAATACAGACGAAAGCGATGAGAAAGAGGCCTAAAAAAAGAAAAAGGATAAATAGCTTCTCCCTCTTTAGTTTTTCCATTTCCCATCTCGAAAGAGACTTCATCGCTATTTCTCCTTCCTACTTATATCTTTTATTCGCAAAGCACTTAAAGATGGAGGAGAACATATAAACCCGAGGAACTAAAAATGCTACTAAGCGCAAGGAACAGGGTTGAAGGTGTTGTAAAAGCATTATTAAAATCTTTAAGCCCATGACCATAACAGCGATGATAACAAAGAAGGCGATAAAGTAGAAGCGGTGATAAAAGCGACTGAGGTGCTGGTGTCAAAGGAATAAAGAAAAATAATAAAAACAACCTTTTTAAGTAAGCAATAGAAATATTGTAAATGGGCATAGCGGCCATAGCGGCGGGGAAACTCCCGGTCTCATTCCGAACCCGGCAGATAAGCCCGTCAGCGTTCCTTACTGTACTGAGTTGCGCGAGCACTCGGGAACTAAGGATCGCTGCTATGCCCATAAATCATTCATAACTATGCCTTTCTGGGATAAAAAAATTGAAACGCTGCCTCGCGATGAACTTGAGGAATTGCAGGTTAAGCGGCTGAAGGATACAGTTGCCCGATGCAGAAAATCCCGTTTCTACCGAAAACGTCTGAAGGACGTAGATGAATCCCTGTTCACTTCGCCCATGGATGTATCCATCATCCCGTTCACCACAAAGGATGACCTGCGTGCTAATTATGACTTCGGTCTTGTAACCGTACCAAAGGAAGAAATCGTTCGTATGCATTCCTCTTCAGGCACCACCGGAAAGGCTACCGTCATCTTCCATACAAGGAAGGACATCGAGACCTGGTCTGACCTCGTTGCCCGATGCATTGTTATGACAGGGGCATGTAAGACGGACGTCTTCCAGAATATAATCAGCTACGGCATGTTTACCGGCGGTCTGGGACTCCATTACGGCGCTGAGAAGGTTGGTATGCTGATTATCCCTTCGGGTGTCGGCAATACTAAGCGTCAGATACAGTTGATGAAGGATTTCAATACAACGGTCTTCCATGCAACGCCTTCTTACATACTGTATGTTTCCGAAGTAATGGTTCACGAAGGCTTAGATCCGAAGGAGTTCGATTTGCGTATCGGTTTTGTAGGTGCTGAGCCTCATTCAGAGCAGACCAGACAGAGGATTGAAGACATATATGATATAAGTGTGTTTAATTCATACGGTATGTCCGAGCTTAACGGTCCGGGAGTAGCGTTTGAGTGTGAAGAAAAAAGCGGTATGCACCTCTGGGAAGACAGTTATCTTCTCGAAGTCGTGGACCCGAATACCGGAGAAGCGCTTGCCCCAGGCGAAGAAGGAGAGCTTGTTGTTACTACATTAAGCAGGGAAGCCATGCCCCTCCTCCGGTATCGGACCGGAGATCTTGCCAGAATCATTGATGATGGCGATAAATGCTCTTGTGGCAGGAGACATGTGCGGATTTCACGTATAAAAGGGCGATGTGATGATATGCTCATTGTTAAAGGTGTCAATCTCTATCCTAGCCAGATAGAGGATGTATTGATGCGTTTTCCCGAAGTCGCAACGAACTATCAAATCATTCTGGAGCGTGTGAGCAGTCTTGATTCATTGACTGTGAGGGTTGAATTGTATCCTAAAATGTTTAACGGTGACCTGAGGAAGCTGAAGAAACTTGAAGTTGATATTACTAAAAGTATCCAGGACGAGATTGCAGTAAGACCAAGAATAGAGTTTCTCGAGCCCGGAAGCTTGCCGAGGAGTGAAGGCAAGGCGGTGCGGGTTGTTGATACGAGGGGAGAGATTTAGTTTCTTTAACCCCACCTTTTATCAATGGCTCTTTTAAACAGGGTAGCGAAATGATAGAGCCTCTCTTCTATGTCTTTTTCTATTTCTCCTAAGTCTTGTCTTGCTTTCTCCACAACTTCATCGAAAACCTCTGGATTACGTATGTCTTTACCCATTCCGTCATAGAAGATCAAAAGAGTTTTTAAATGGATTTCTGGATATTTTCTACGTCCAACATAATATGCTGTATATCTAACCACTAAGCAATTAGAAGAAGGGTCGATGTTAATCACTTCTAAATTTTCGTAACCTCGTTTTTGGAGTTGTTTACTTAATTCTTCTTTATATTTCTGCCTAAAATATCTATCAGTTTTTATTTTTTCTATGATATCCTCTGTTAATTCAGACAGGTCATAATAGAGTTTACATTCTACTTTTACTCCTTTGTAAACTTCCTTAATTATTATCTCGTCTAATATTTCATTAAGTTGCATTTGCATCTTCCTCATCTGCTTTCCCATATATATATTATACCTTTTTACATAAGAGTTTTTACGAACTAAAAAGGGATGAGGAAGCATGGAAGAAAAAGAAGGAGAAGGAATAACGTTTGAGGAAGCGATGAAAAAGTTGGAGAGCATAGTAGAAACACTGGGAGAAGGAAATCTTCCCTTAGACGACTCACTGAAGATGTTCGAGGAGGGAATGGAGCTGTGCAAGTTTTGCAATAAGAAGTTAGACGAGGCGGAATATAAAGTGGAGAAGTTGATGGAGCGCGAAGGAGGGGAGATAAGCGTGGAGAAATTCGAGATGGAGGAGTGAGATTTGTAATTGCAAAAACGCGGTTTTTATACATATTCCACTTCACCATTAGAATATATCATTGCAGACGCTTTACGAGCTGCCCAGCACTGGAAATTTATCGCTACGGGCAAACTTGTTATGTGCGTATCTGCAGTTTCTATATGCAGGTCAAGCGCAGTTGTTTTTCCTCCTAAGCCCATAGGACCTATACCGGTGTTGTTCACCGTGTCGAGTAGTTTCGCCTCAATTCTCGCTATCCTCGCATCTTTGTGCCTCTTGCCTACGGGTCGAAGCAACGCCGCTTTTGCGAGACTCATCGCCATATCGGCTGAGCCACCTATACCAACACCAATGATGGTAGGAGGGCAAGGTTTCCCGGCTGCGCGGAGCACCGCATCGAGAACAAAATCCGTTATCTCTTTTAATGCTTCTTCTTCTGGCTTAGGAGAGAGCATAGTAAAAGCACTTACGTTCTCTGAGCCACCGCCTTTTGGAAACGCGATTATCTTAAGTCCATCAATATCCACGATTTTATAATTTATATGCGGCATTCTATCACCTATGTTCGCTTCCCCGCCCTCTCTTGTTATTGCATTCACCACATTTGGACGCAAAGGGATTATTTTCGTTGCTTCTTTCACGCCCTCTCTTATGCCGCTTTCGATTTCAGTAAGGTTAAAATTCACGTTTACGCTGCCACTTCCGAGCGTCACGTAAAAAAGTGGGATGCCCGTATCCTGACATAAGGGTCTTTGCATTTCCTCCGCAAGCTTTACATTTTCGAGCATCGCCTTCAACTGCACCTTTGCTATTTCATTCTCTTCGCACTCGTATGCACGAGCCAGCGCCTCTTTCACATCGCTCGGGAGTGTGGTTTCAGCCCTTCTTAAAATAGTTATCGTTACTTCCTTAATCAGTTCTTTCGTGATCATTGTGAAGAATATTTGATGATACAACGTATTTCTATTAAGTAAAGGTTTATGGAAATAAGAACAATCCTGGTGGAACCAAAGCTTGAAGAGAACATAGGAGCAGTCGCAAGGGTGCTAAAAAACTTCGGCTTCTCGGAGCTTTATTTAGTAAAACCACCGGATATAGGAGAAAAAGCGAAGGCTGTTGCTTCTCACGCTTACGATGTGCTAAGGGCATGCGAAAATGTAGATTCAGTAGAAGAAGCAATTACAAACTCTACCATTGTTGCTGGCACTACTTCCAAGTACGGCATTTCCGCTAACAAACATCTCAGAATGCCCTTTTTCTCGCCACGGCAATTAAAAGATAAAGTTAAAGGAATCGGAAAGAGTGGCATCTTGTCCATTCTGTTTGGCAGCGAGGATAGAGGGCTGAAGCGCGAAGAGCTTATGCTTTGTGACATGATTGTATGCATTCCCACGAGTCCCGGCTATCCGGTGATGAACCTCTCACATGCTGTTGCAGTGGTTCTGTACGAACTAAGCGGAGTGGATATTGGAACGGCTGCCGAAACGGCAAAATTAGCGCGTGTAGAGGATAAAGAACGTTTGTTCATGCACTTGAAAACGTTTTTGGATGAGATTGACTATAAGGAGCACAAAAAGGATAAGACCTTGCTTATGCTCCGAAGGATTCTCGGTAGAGCGGAACTTACCGGAAGAGAAGCGCAAACGCTGAGAGGGATATTGAGGAAGGCGGAATGGAAGATTGGGACAAATAAAGGCAGAAGAATATCTTAGTGAAAAAGTTTTCACTCCACCTTAACTTTTTCCTTCTTCCCCTCTTCTTCCTTACCTTCGAGCTCCTCCTTATACTTCTCCAGAAGCCCTATCTCCTTCTCAACCACCTTATTTATCGCTTTTAACGCGCTTATTCTCACTTCTATAAGGTCTGATGCGAGCTTCGAAGGTCCAGGAAGATAGTCCTCAAGAGATTCTGCTAAGCCTCCAACTACGTCAACCGCCACCCGTAGAGGAATAAGAGCAGTTCCAGCAAGAACCTTCACCGCCTTGACCAATTCTTCTTCCTTATCCTCTCTCATTTTCACTCCCAGCTTATCCGCGTCAATAATTCTTTTTCTTGTCAATGAATGAAATATATGTGAAGTTCATCATTTAAAAGTTTCGCATGGTCCAACTTCATTATATGTGCGATGGTTGGGAGAGGAATGAAGTTTCTAACTTCTCCTATATCCGTTGAAATAACCACTGAAAGGTCCTCTCCCGCTCTTTCCACCTCACACAGCTCTTTATACTTGCTTGCAAAGGGTAAGGGTAGGGGAACTACCACTTCTAAACCAAGATCCGACTCTGTTACTTTGATTGCCTTACCTACAAAGTAAACCCTGGCAGGGTCTTCATCCCTGAACAATTCATCCCCAAGCTCGGATAGAAGCTTCAAACCCTTTACTTCAGACTGAAACAGCCGCAGTCTTTTTACCGGCAGCGGATGAAATGCCGCTTCTGCTTCCGCTAAATATTTCTCCTGCGCATCTTTCCACCCTTTGAAATAAGAATCGCGGACCTTTTCAGGAATCACCTTGTTCATGATCCCAAGGTCAACGTTTATGTCGTAGAGGTTTGCAAGTAGGTGCGTTCTTCTCAGGTTCTGTATGCTGAATGCATCGGGATTTGCAATCAACCTCAAACTTGTGACTTCCCGGTTTACTATTATGTTCTTAAGCCTTCCAAGAATCTCCAATAACTTGATGTCTTCACTTATAACTTCCTTGCTTGGCGTTGGAACGCCGACTATCGGCTCTACTACTTTAGCGATATTCGCAAGTGGTGCCATCATTTTAATCAGTTTCGCAGCAGTGGAACCGAGGAGAGAGGGTAGGTAGATATTTTTAAGCGCTTCTCCTGATGGCACGGTGTCAAGCACGATCACATCGTAGTTATTCGATTCGACAAACTCAACCACCTTTAACAGCGATACGAATTCAGTCATGTTTGGCAGTGCGGCTATTTCGTATGCCAGCACCTCATCCAGTCCTTTTGACTTGAAGAGAGACACAATGTATTCCTGTATAACACCGTATTTCTCTCTGACTTCTCTCAGTGGGTCCACCTGGATAGCCCACAGCTTATCTCTGTCCTCGATTTTTGTTGGGATATATTGAACCTGCATTTCAAATGCATCGGAAATCGTGTGCGCGGGGTCTGACGAAATAACCAGTGTCTCGTAGCCCAACTCAGACAGTTTTAAGGCGGTAGCACATGAGATAACCGATTTGCCGGACCCGCCTTTACCCGTGTAGAAGATAATACGCATTTTTTTTTCGCCCTATGCAAGGTTAAGTTTTTATTTTTATTAAAAAATGCCGCAACTTTATAATCTTATAGAACATTGTGAGCCCATCCTTAAAAGCGTTCACTTTTGTTCCCGCACCTCCTTTGTCCTCCCACCTCACCGGGATTTCTTTTATTTTGTATGAGTTCCTTTGTGCTCGCACAAGCATTTCTGTATCCCAAAACCAGTGTTCATCTGTTATTTCGTTCAAAAGAGGGATTAAGGTTTCTTTCCGGAAGGACTTGAACCCGCATTGATGGTCGCTTATCTTAGACCGCAGGATTTTTCGCACGAGGAAATTAAAAACTTTGCTCAGCGCAGCTCGCTTAAAAGACCTCTTCACTTCGCTCCCTTTTAACATTCTCGAGCCGGTTGCGAAGTCGTAGTGCTCTTCTTTTATCGCGTTTATTAGCTCTTTTAAGTGTTTCATATCAGTGGAGAGGTCAACGTCGAGGTAAGCCAATATTTCACCGGTAGCGAGTTTAAAAGCGCGGCTAAGCGCTTTTCCTCTGCCTAATCGCTCTTCGCTGTGTATGTGCTTAACGAAAGAATTTTCAGCTTCTATTCTGCTTGCTATTTCAGCCGTGCCGTCTGTACTTCCGTCTTCTGCGATGATTATCTCAAAAGACGAAGCAAATTCAGCTAAAGCCTTTCTTGTCTGATTCACTGCATCCTCTATCCGTTCTGCTTCGTTATGCGCTGGAAGCACAACCGAGATTTCTATTTCTTCACCTCTCATAAATTTTCTCTTCTGTGTTAATCCTGTGTAATCTCGTGTTTTCTATTGTTTTTTCCTTGCTGCTTCTTCCACGAGCTTTATCACTTCTTTTAGAGGCATTTTCAGCTCCGTCGCAACTCGCTTCGCATCCTCAAATTCCGCTGCCACGTTTAGCAAATTACCTTTTGCATCCCTACCTATTTTCACGCCTACTTCTTTTTCTATACCTTTTACAGCCACCTTCACCTTTCTCTGCTCTCTATTTGCAATGAACCGGTGTTTTACTTGCATAACGCGAACGCCTAACGAGCCGGTCTCTTCCATTATTCGATGTGCTATTCGAGAGGTGTCCTGAGGAGCGATGATTACTTTGATAATGTGTCCGCTTCTGCCTTTTTTCATCTGCGCTGGCACGATGGACACATCTTTTGCACCTTCTGCCATGAGAACTTCTATCAGATTACCCAGCACCTCACCGGTAACATTGTCAACATTTGTTTCCAGTACTTCCACCTCATCTCTTAGCAAGAATACCGATTCCTCGATTTCTCCTATGCTTGCTCTTAGCACATTAGGCGAGGGTAAGTCCTTTGACCCCGCACCATATCCCGTTTTTTCGATGCGCATCTGAGGTAAAAAGGGCTCAGAATGCTGAACAAAATGAGCAAATATCGCTGCACCTGTCGGCGTGAGGAGTTCAGTTGCAACAGGACCGCCTTGATATAACAAAGTACTATTTCTCAATATTTCTACCGTTGCAGGTGCAGGGACCGGCAAAAGCCCATGCTCCGTGTCCACAAATCCACTGCCTACTGAAATTGGCGTGCTTATAATAGCATCAGCATGAATGTCCAAAAAAGCAATACTGCTCCCTACCAGATCGCCTATTGTGTCCAGAGCGCCTAATTCATGAAAAAATAAGCTCTCCTTCGGTTCTCCATGCACTTTCGACTCTGCATTCGCTATTCTTTCAAGTACGCTCAATGAGTTCTGTATTACCACTTTGCTCAATCCACTGCCTTCTATTGTGCTTATTATATCTTTGTATGACCCCACACTTTTCTTTCTTCTCGCATTCATACTCACGAATTCCACTTTTTTAGCTACTATCCCCCGCTTCTTCACTTCTTTTACTGCCAGCTCGAGGTCAAAATCAGAAATCGCATCTCTTATCTTCGATTCATCAGCACCCAAATCGAGTAGACTGCCGATGACCATGTCGCCAGAAGCGCCTGAGAAAGGTTCAAATACTAATGCTTTCATCTTTGCATTTACTTTGACCTGTACCTTAATATAGCGGCAACGCCGCCAAATGCACGTTTTAATTGTGCGCCTTCCTCAAAATCCGTTGATATGACTTCCACATCTGCTCCTATCTCCTCTGCCAGCTCCACCAAATCATGCATGACCTCAGTATTGAGCTCCTCAGAAAATAAAAGCGTGTCGACCGCGCCAATTTCCAATTTCCTTCTCACTTCTTCTTCTCCGTATGCAACCATTCTCTCGTCATTTGCCAATAGCTTCATGAACCGCTCCATGAGCCTCTTCTCACTCATCAAATCCATACCTTCCAGGACATCCTCTGCCTTGTCAATGAGCTCATAAAGTCCTGATTCATCTGTATAGGCGACATCAAAAGCGCCGAGAATCTTATTCTGCAACTCGTAATGCAAGTAAGACCCCTTAATAAAATCCTCTTTCGTTGGGCTTGGTCCTCCTATCAAGATGCCACGCATGTCCTTGATTTGAAGCAAAATTCGTGTTGCATGCTCGCCTATTCGCTTATAAAAATCTTCTGTTGCAATCTCACGCAACCTTTGAAATCTTGGTGCCGACTGCCCTCCTTTTCTTATCTTTCCAGGAACCGCGGAAGTCAAGTGCTTCATCGTCTCCACCACTTTCCCTGTTAAGATGCCTATGGTCGCTTCTCTTTTATCAAGCACGATTAAACCATACTTTTCATGCTCCTCCACCATCTCTTCCAGCGGCTGGAGGAAGAAGCTCGAATCGCAATGGTAGATGTAAGACAGTATCTTCTCCGGTGGCTCCAGGATGAAAGTTTCTATATCGGTCTTGTCTCCACCCTTCTCTACCGCACCACAGAATATAACCACACCATTTTCTCCTACCTGCACATACTTCAGCTTGGATAAAATGGAATCTAAGGAACTTTGAACGTTGGTACGAGTGGATTTGCTTTTTATGTTCATCGCTTGTCCATATTCCTCTCTGAGATGAGAAGTAACATCAGATATTTGCTTATCTGGTGGAATATAAACTGATACCAGCTCTGTTCCTCTGCCCGTCTTCTTTCTCAGCTCTTCCAATACCTTCCTGAATTCATATTTTTTTATTCGTTCCATGTTTCATATCCGTATTCGCTTTTCTCTTTGATGTCAAACTTTTTAAAAAGTTTGATGCGGCAACCGGGATTCGAACCCGGGTTACAGGCTTGGGAAGCCCGTGTCCTACCGCTAGACTATTGCCGCTTTCGCTTTTTTATACAGCATCCCAAACTCTTTAAATTCTAACGCCAGCGAAGCAGCAGCTGATTTCACCGCCTCTATCGGGTCTCCCTCCTTCATCTTTACGTACAAAACAGGGTTGCTCATCAGCGTATGTTTGATGTTATAGGTTGCAATGTAAACTTTTTCATTCTCTAACAGCTTTGATGTGAGAGGAGCTAAAAGTGTATGGTCTTCACCTTCTATCTCTATCTTTACCTCTTTCGCCTTCTTCTCCAGCACCTTTAGCTTCGCATTTACCCTTTCCATGCTCATACCCACACCTAAATCATGCCTTTACCATAATCCTCAGATATTTTTCGCGTTTCCACTCTTTTGCATCTCTCACATCTCAGTACATTCCCTTTCCTCTCCAGATCGCCTTTACACTTCATACAAATCGCTTTTATCACGCCCAAATCCCGCTCTTCTGTGCTAAGTCTCAATGTCTTTACGTCTAACACTTTCGCTTTTATCACGTCAAGATAACCAAATTCCTGCTTCAATTCACTTACATACCCCTTTTTTATGTTTGATATATGAATAATCCCCTGAGTAGGGGCAGCAATTTCGCGCTTCTCCTTCCCTTTCACGCACGCTATACTCACAATGGCAACAGTGTCTTTTATATCCTCTATTCTACCTAAAACCACATCTCCTTCTTCGAGTATTGGCGGTGTTTCCACTACGGGGAGGACATTTATGACCCTTTTATCACTTATGCTGATTTCCCCTATCTGAGAGGCATATAAATTCCCTTCTTCATCATACACGCCCATTCCTGACGTAAATTCCTCGGTAGTACCCAAAAAATCCCCTGGAACCACAATTCCTTTATTTCTTCCCATTGAAATTACTCCTCTCCTTTCGTCTTCTCCCTTCCTCTTCTTTTATCTTATTTTATTATTAGTTTGCTTCTTCTCTATTTATTATATCATTTATGCGTGTAATCGGAATAGACCCGGGAACTGCTCGTACTGGATGGGGTGTTGTTGAGTTCAACAACGGACTGTTAAAATTAATTGATTTTGGATATATAAAGACGACTCCAAGTCAATCAAAAGAAGAGAGATTAAAAAAGATATATGAAGATTTGCTTGCAGTGATAAAAAGCAAGATGCCTGATGATATGGCAATCGAGAAGATATTTTTTAATATTAACGTGAAAACAGCGTTAAGCGTTGGTCAAGCGCGTGGAGTTTGCCTCTTGGCTGCTGCAATTGCCGATATACCTGCATACGAATATAACACCTCAGAGGTGAAAAGTATTATAACCGGATATGGTAGAGCGACGAAAGATGAGGTGGCGAGCAGAGTAAAGGAGCTACTTCAGTTAGAGGAAACGCCAAAGCCCAATGATATCACCGATGCCCTTGCTATTGCTGCCACGCATATAATCCAGAGAGGGGACTTTTTAGAAGAGGATCATCAATAATAAGGTGAAGAAGATAAACCAGCAGAAAAGGGTCATAAACGAGATATAAATCCAATCCTTTGCTCCTTTTATACTTGTATGCAAGAAGGGATACACGAATTTCTGTACCAGGATCAGAAGTATGGCGATGAGCAACCAATTGTCCGATTTGGGGGGTGAGTAAATATTTAGCGTTTCTGCATCTTTCCTGATTATGTAGCTCTTTTTATTTTCTGCATCATTTATCAGCCATTTGTCATTTTCTTCCTTCATAATGGTGACATTTTCAGAAAGTGGGCTACCTTTTGTTTCAAACATATATATCAAATTTTCTGGAATGATGCCCTTATCCAGGTCCTCTTTTATCCCACTATTCGTACTGACCAAATACGGGGTAGATACAAATATTGAAAAGCATATAACACCCGCGAGGATGCCAAATAGAAAAGGGGTTAATGTCTTTTTCAACCCTTCAGTGTATTCTGCTTTCTCCTTCTCCTTCTCCTTTTTATCCCCCGCTTTTTTATCGTTCTCCATGGTATTCATCTCAGCCCAACTTAATTATATCCGCCATATAAAATAAGAGAAAGCGTTATCAAAGAAACTATTATATTATTTTCAAAAAGTGTGTCCACAAGATTTTGAGCAATTACGGCTTGTTCACTCCAAAAAGGAGATACACGGCTGGTGGAATAGCATAGAGCCACATGGAAACAGAGAGTGCACCTCGGAGAGACTGCTGATAAACCCTTACAATGGGTGCAGTCATGATTGCTTCTTTTGCTACGCACATGCATTCCCGGGTTATTTCAGCTTATTTCGTAAGCATGGCGTGATTACAGTGTTCGAGGACTTTGATAAGGTAGTAGCAAAGCAACTGGACTCGATAAGAGTTGCGAGCTGTGGCTATTTGTCCCCTGTAACCGACCCTTTTCAGCCGATAAATGAGCGGTATCAACTTACAGAGAAAATCATGGCGGTATTTGTGCGTAGGAACATTCCTGTGGAGGTGGTAACAAAAGGTGTGATAAGCGATAAGGCGATGAGGTTGCTTGCGGAGCAGGAGCATTCCTTCGGGCAGGTCAGCATTTTAACCCTGGATGAAGAAAAGAGAAGAAGAATGATGGCGCGGGGAGCGAGTACCGAGGAGCTAATAAAAAACATAGAACGGCTTTCTAATCGTGGCATTTTCGCTGTTTGCCGGATAGACCCTATTTTGCCATTTATAACAAGTCAGAAAGAGGAACTTGAGGCATTGATCAATGCGGTGGTTGATGCGGGTGCATCGCATATAATATCAAGCTGCCTGGACATACCGAAGACGATGGAGCACGAGATTTACGAGCATATAGAGCACGAGTTCGGGAGAGAAACGAGGAAAAGATATGAAGGATTGTACGTGGAGGAGATGAGTGGCAGGAAGCATGCGAGGATAGAATACCGGCGAAAGCTGTTCGAGATGGTTAAAGGGATTTGCGATAAAAAGGGCGTGACGATGAGTTTATGTATGGAATTTGAACGGATACAATCGCAAAAGGGGCATGAAATGCAAAAATCACGATTTGAGTTTAGAGGGCTTAATCAGGAGTTTATGACCTCCAGGAACTGCGAAGGGATTGACATACCCATTTATGTCAGACACGTGGGAGAAGGTAAATTTTCGCCTGTTGAAGGCTGCGATGGTAATTGTCTGAGGTGTTATTATCTTGGTAAGGAAAGGGAAAGAGAGAGGAATAAATGCGGGATAGAAGACCTTGGAAAGGCAGGAGCATGGAAATTGAGGGATTATAAGAGATGGAGTAAACAAGTTTTACACCTGCGTTTCAAAAAAGAACTCGCTGCATAAAGGGTCTTCTGCCATATAATCGCCACTATGGAGATATGCCCTTACACGGCACCCACCACAAATATCCTTATATCTGCACTCTGCACACTTGCCTTTCACCTCACGATTTCTCAGTTCAACAAAGACTTTCGAGTCGAGTATCTCACGAAGAGTCATTTCACGGACATTCCCTGCTTTCACCTCTAACAGCGGACACGGCACGACATCGCCATTCGGCTTGATAGAAAGCATGCCGGTAGCTGCACGACAGCCGGGAATCTCAGTATAAAAGAAATCTGGAACGAAAGAACCTTCTCCTTCCTTTCTCTTCAGTACCACCCAATACTGCGATGCCTGTGTCGTGCAGATTTCGAGCTCTCTTCTCTTGTTCTGTTCTTCATATAGCAGCATCAGGTTTTCTGCATACTGAACACTGCCGAGTTCACTATCTGGCATCACCTCCCTTCCCCTGCCCATTGAAACGTAGTGGAAAAACCTGCACTGCCTCGCACCCAGCTTGACAGCTATGTCAATAATCTTTGTGGTCTCTTTTTCGTTTTGCTTCATGATACAGGGGTCAATCACCAGACTTAATCCCGCTTCTTTGCATGCTCTTGCACCCTTTACCGCCTTTTCAAATGTATTTTCACCCCTTATGGAATCATGTGTCTTTTGAGTGCCGTCAATAGGAATTATAACTTCTTCGAGTCCGGATTTCTTCAAACGAGCAGCAACTTCTTCGCTGAGCAATATTCCATTTGAAGCGAGCACGAGGTGCAAACCCTGCCCTTTACCATAAGAAATGAGGTCAAATATGTCCCTTCTCAGTAGGGGCTCTCCACCGCCAAAGGTGATGTTTGCTTTATCGCCAAATACGCTTGCTATTTCATCAATGAGTGCAAATGATTCCTCTGTGCTTAGTTCATCTTCTAATTGCGCACCCGCGTCATAATAGCAGTGCTTGCATCTCAGGTTGCACTCGCGCGTGATGTTCCAGTTGATGTTGAATTTGGGCATCCTATCTCTTCTCTGTGCATTCCATTTTCTTTCAATACCTTCTCTACATACCTCTTTTTTATTCCTCCATATATATATTCGTAATACTATGACGGACTGGTGTGCGGAACCTGTGCATTTATGTCTGTATCCCTTTTTATCCGCGGCATCGGAATATGTAGAAGAGTCAGGAATCACGCTGGATGATTTGATTCACAGCGGCACTTATAGATATGCAAGATCAAGGGGGAAAGAGAGGGTAATAGAAGCGATAAAAGATGGAAAAGTCCGAAAGCAAGCTATAATCAGCAATGCTCAGGCTGAGACGGAATTATTATCTTATCCTTTTGCTCGTATCCTCGTGTCGTGCATCGAGGACGAGCGTCTTGTCCGTAGATATGCGATATCTGAGGCGAAAGGGGCATACGAAACATTATTGGAGGATTCCAGCACCGGTTCCAGCTTGGACACAGATATTATATACGAAATGAGTGAGGAGTTTGGCATACGGGTGGATTTCCTGCCCGGGGAGCGAGAACAAGTTCAGATGCCTTTCGTTGATTATCTGCGATTCACTGCTAATCTGCGAGATAAAAGATGGAAACTGGTAAATCGGGAGTTGGAGAAAGGGAAGGTAAAACTAAGAAAGAGCGAATTTATACGTATCATTCAAGAGGCGATGTATGAAAGAATAAAGAAAGACCTGCCATTGGATGTCCCCGCTGATATATGCAAGGCGATAAGTGGATATACAGAGAGCATAAAGAAGGAATTGGAAGAAACGCGAAAAAAGTTTGGTGATGCTGGTTTTGATTTTGAGTCAGGCTATCGCGTGAAGGACCCAGGCTGTTTTCCGCCTTGTATGTCTCATATTCTGAACAACTTAAAAGAAGGTGTAAATGTTCCACACAGTGCAAGATTTGCGGTTACTGCTTTCTTGTTGAACGTAGGTTTAACCGAAGACGAGATAATAGAGATCTACAAGAACTCACCTGATTTTGATGCGGATCGAACGAGATATCAGGTGGAGCATATTGCAGGAGATAAAGGAGGTGTCCGTTATACAGCGCCGTCATGCGCCACAATGCGCACTTACGGGAACTGTGTTGGAAATGATGAAGTTTGTGAGAAGGTTTCCCATCCCCTGAGCTACTACAAACTGAAGCTAAAGAAGAAGCGAAAGAAAGTAGAGTATAAGTAAAGTATCCAACCTACCAGCCCTCCGCGAGCCGCTTTGTTACCTCCTCTATAAACTCTTCTGTATATACAACACGCTTTGCAGGCGGTTCAGCCAGTTTTGCTAAGTCACCAGTCATTATTCCCTCTTCTATTGTTCTTATGACCGATGCTTCTAATTTGTCTGCGAAGATTACAAGCTCAGGTGTACCGTCCAGTTCTCCACGCTTCCTCAACGCACCACTCCAGGCAAATATGAGTGCAACGGGGTTGGTCGAAGTGGGCTCGCCCCTGAGGTATCTCTGATAGTGCTTCTGCACCGTGCCGTGAGCTGACTCATACTCGAAGTAACCGTGAGGAGATACTAAGACCGAGGTCATCATAGCCAGGCTCCCATAAGCAGAGGCAAGCATATCTGACATCACATCGCCATCATAGTTCTTCAGCGCCCAGACCATACCTCCTTCTGACCTGATTATCCGGGCTACGGCATCGTCTATCAACGTATAGAAGTATGTTATCCCCGCATCCTCAAACTTACCCCTGTACTTCTCTTCATATATCTGCTCGAATATCTCCCGAAAATTACTGTCGTAGATCTTGGATATGGTGTCCTTTGTAGAGAACCACAGGTCCACGCGCTGGTCGAGAGCATAAGAGAAGCAAGCTTCGGCAAAGCTACTTATTGAAGCGTCAAGATTGTGTATGCTCTGTACTACCCCGGGTTTACTGAACTCATGTATGGTGTGCCTGACTTCTTCCTCACCGTTCTCGGGTGTGAACACCAGCTCTACCCTTCCTGGACCGTTAATCCGGTACTCGACATTCTTGTAAACATCGCCGTAAGCATGCCTGCCCAATATGATTGGTTTTTTCCAGTTTCTTACCGCGGGTTTTATATTCCGCACCATTATAGGTTTCCTGAAGATAGTACCATCCAGTATGGCTCTTATTGTGCCATTCGGACTTTTCCACTGCTGTTTCAAGTTGTACTCCTTGACTCTTGCTGCGTTTGGTGTTATTGTGGCGCACTTAACACCCACGCTATACTTCTTTATCGCCACAGCCGCATCTATGGTTATCTGGTCATCGGTCTCATCCCTGTGCTCGAGAGCAAGGTCATAGTACTTGGTTTTGAGGTCAATGTAAGGAAGAAGAAGTTTCTCTTTTATCATCCCCCACATTACCCTGGTCATCTCGTCTCCGTCTATTTCCACCAAGGGTGTCTTCATCTGGATTTTTTCTGTCATTTTTTAAAACTAAGCAAGTTAATAGTAAATTAGATGGAACCTATAATAATGCTCTTTCATATCGTTCCTCCTTCCCCAACTCCTTCGTCGCATCTATCCCGAGCTTTGTTGTGAGCCCGTTTTCCGCAGAAGGGTCAAGTGACGAACCCTTCGCACCTGGTATGAATACCGCATCCTCATTCCAGCGCACTCTCGTGGCTATTGCATACTCCACTTCATTAGACCTAAATAGGTCTATATCAGTGTCAACAACGACAACCGATTTAAGGCTGGGATGTGCAGCGAAAGCCGCAATAATTGCGTTTTTCGCCTCCCCCTCTCTCTCTTTCTTTATCTGTACCACGGCATGCAAATAACAACAGCCACCTTCTGTCAAAAACACGTTCTTCACACGTGCCACATGCTCCACTGCTCTTAATATCAACGGTTCGTAAGGCACACCCATAAGCAACTTGTGCTCCCTCCCTGATGGGAGAATAGCATGGTAAATCGGGTCTTTTCGATGATACATCTTCGTAAGCGTGATCACAGGCTCTTCACGTATGTGGTCATAAGTGCCGGTAATATCCAAAAAGGGACCTTCTTTTGCTCGTTCCGCGCCAATCAAACCCTCAAGAGCGATTTCGGCATGTGGAATTGCTACGCCATTATTCAGTTTGAAGAGCTCTATCGGCTCTTTTTTCAAAGCTGCGGCATAGTCGAACTCCTTACCAGGAGGAACCCTTGTTGAAGCTGCTAAAAGAACCAACGGGTCTACTCCTATGGCAATTCCCACTTTTAATTCCTCTCCTCGTTCTATCGCTTCACGATGCATCTTATACAGGTGACGAGGAGGAACAAGCCTTGCTGCTAATCTTTTATCATCTAAGACCATTAACCGGTGAATGGATGCATTCCTCACGCCGTCCAATTCCGCAACAACCACGCCCCCAGTGATATATGCGCCACCATCTCCACGAAAATAGGTTAATATTGGCAACTCGCTTAAATCGGGCTCTTTTACCACTTCTTTTGTCGGTGAATCCTCAATTATCTTTACCACTCCCTTGTTAGGTATTTTCGCCAGAAGAGGTGCGAGTTCGGATGATGAGGTGCCAAGCAACTCCGCCAGTATTTCTCTTCCGCCTAAGACGTTCATTATGACTTTATGCTTGCCGTCAACAGCGTGAAAGAGAATAGGCTTTTTGTTGCCTCTTCGTTCAAACTCGGCACAAATAGATGCAACCTCGTATTTTGACCCCACGCTCCGCTCTATCTCTATTAACTTCCCTTCCTTCGCCAGCTTATCTTTTAATTCGCGCATTTGATTAATTAAATATAAGGTGCTTCTTTTTCAGTAATTTTTTGGTTTATTAAAGTTAGGATTAAAGCTTTTTTAATGATTATGCAACCAATATACCAATTGGGATATTCAGTAAGGGATCAGGAGATTTGTCAACATCCTGTTCAGGATGAGCATAATTGAAGCAATAGTAATCGAGATCCTCAAAGAGGAGGATATTTTTTGCTTTTTCTGTCGCTTCATTCGATAAGTATGCCAGCGTCTATGAATTTTAGGGCTGAATATGCTTGATTTTATTTGTTAGAAACGCTCGGAATATGTTCTTTTGTTATAAAAAATTGGGGTGCACTCTCCTCCATGTCTGGAGATTATTGCGATATATACTATACTTCTCTATCGATCAACTTGATTATGAAGAAGACGCTTTTGATGTGATGGACCAGATTAAAGATTTCAGAGGGATAGATTTAGCAAAGCGTCCCGGAATTCTATTTTGAGAGAAGGACATTTCTAAATACGATATTACCCGAACTCGTGATAGTAGCATTCAACACTGACTTTATATGCCTCAGCCCGTATTCATGCTCGTAATCACTCAATGCTGCCACGCAATCCTCCGGCACTATTAGCTCATACCCTCTAAGGGAAGCGTCTATTGCAGTATGCATTACGCATATATTTGTAGCAACGCCGACGATTATCAATGTTTTTATCCCTTTTTCTTTTAGATGTAAGTCGAGATCAGTGCCAAAGAAGTCGCTATATTTCCGCTTTTTCACTACATAAGCTTCTTTCGAAAAAGGCGCAAGCTCATCTATTATCTCCGCTCCTCTGGTGTCCCGAACGCAATGCTGACCCCAGATTGCAAACTCTTCATCATCGTGCGAATGCCAATCCAGTGCGAATATCAAAAGCACCTTTTTTTGTATTGTTTTTTCTATTAATCCGCGTATCTTGGGTATTATCTCTCTCGCTCCCTCGCCCATAAACAAAGCGCCATCTTCGTAGCAGAAGTCCTTCTGCATATCTTCAACAACTAATGCCGTTTTTTCAGGATTTATAAATGCTTTTTCGGTCATAAGCTCCTCTCCTCGTTACGCACGGATATTTATTTATTTATTATGCAGAAAATGCATTTAAATATCTCTTCCCATCAATATAGTTGTTAAGTGAAAGTTATAAATAAAAGGGGGCAGTAGGGTAGCCAGGTATCCTCGTGGCTTTGGGAGCCATGGACCCCAGTTCAAATCTGGGCTGCCCCATCAAACTTTCTCTTCTTTCTGCAATTTCGCCTTCACTTCCGAAACTGCTTCCCCATCACCAAATAATATTTTTAATGCATCCCCAACCGAAATATCCTCCACACTCCTTACTACCTTGCCTTCCGGCAATCGCGAACATATACAGTATCCTCTGTCGAGGATTGCCAAAGGACTCAAAGCATCCAGTTTGCCAGTAAGAACCTGCAAGCTTTTCTTATGCAATGCTACGAGATGTGAAATTTCGGCGAGCATACTCCTCTTTATTTCATCTACTGTCTGCCGGTATTGGTTTATCCTCTCCGTAGGCTTCCTAAATAGGATGTTCTTTTCCATGCTCTCTAACTTCCTTCTATGGAATTCAACCGCTTTAAACACATTCTGTCGCATCCTCAGCTCTAAAGAACTCAAATTTCGCTCTATCTCTCGATTATCCGGTACAACTAACTCAGCCGCTTCTGAAGGTGTCGCAGCTCGCTTGTCTGCAACAAAATCCGCGATAGTAAAGTCTGTCTCATGCCCCACTGCGGAGATTACAGGAATTTCAGATGAGAAAATCTCCCTTGCGACCATTTCTTCATTAAAAGCCCACAATTCTTCGATCGAACCCCCTCCTCTTCCCACCACCAGCACGTCTATCTTCATAAGCTCCGCATTCACCCGGTTCATCACACGAATGGCGTTTACTATCTGCCAGGGTGCTTCCTCTCCCTGGACTGCAACTGGCGCCAGCAGAATATGCACATGCGGAAATCTTCTCTTTGTAATGTTCAGAATGTCTCTGATGGCAGCACCGGTAGGTGACGTGATAATGCCTATTCGACGTGGGAAGCTCGGTATAGGCTTCTTATATGCGATATCAAACAAACCTTCTTCCCTTAATTTCTTCTTTAACTGCTCAAATGCACGGTATAGAGCACCTATCCCCTCCTCCTGTATCTCCTCCACATATAACTGATAGTTTCCCCGCTTCTCATACACGCTTATATGACCCCTTACTATTACACTCATCCCGTCTTCTGGTGTGAATCTCAATCCAATGTTCTTTTCCCTGAACATCACGCATCGTAACTCCGAAAAATTATCCTTTAGCGTGAAGTATAAATGGCCGGAAGTAGGCTGTGAGAGGTTAGAAAGTTCTCCCTTTACATAAACGTCGCTCAGTATTTCATCCTCGTCCAATCTCTCTCTTATATGTCTTGTGATCTCCTGGACGGTGAATATGCGGGGTGTTTCTTTCTCTTCCATCTCCTCTTCTGCCGTGACATGCTCTTCCCTCTCATCTGTTTTCAAGTGTAAGAAATCCGTTAATGTGATTCCCTTTCTTAGCTTCCCCATTCCTATTCTCCCAATCTCTTCACATACACATCCTCATAAATAGGTCCTTTAGGCGTAAGCGTGCTGTGCTTTAATTTTATTTCATTCACGTGCATCTCCCCCACTTCTACCTCTCTCAACTCAGCTATCTTCTTCAACAGCCGTCCTATTTCATCCTGTGTCCTTGCTCGTGACCCCATTTTTACCCTGCACAACGTAACGTGTGAACTGAACCGTTTTTCAAGCGGGAATCCCAGCGCATGCATCTTGGATTCCACTCCCCTCTGCAACGCTTTCAACTCTTCCACGCCCTTTTCCATACCTACCCATATAACCCTTATGTTTCTCACTTTTTCCGGCGAAGCCGCTGGGAAGAAGCCCACACCTCTCAACACTATATCAAATGGCTGTTGACTTATCTCCTCTAATGCTCTTTTAACCTCCTCTATTCGATCCTTTGGAATGTCACCCAAAAATTTCACTGTTTGATGTGCCTGCTCAGGCTTCACAAATTTTAATTTTAGCTTTTCTTGTATATCCAAATCTAAAAACAGCCTTTGTATTTCCTTTATCTTCGCTCTTATCTCCTCAGACAGGTCCACCGCGATAAATGCCCTCATGAATCTTTCCCTTTATTACAAAACACTTTCTTTCTAAATTTCTTTTCCAAAGAAAGGTTGTTTGGTAAAGCTATTCTTTCTAAGAAAAGGTTTAATTTTAACATTCTTGAGAGTGTGCGTTGCCGCTTCTCCTCCTCACGCTCTTGATACGTCCTTATCGCCCTGAGAAGGTCTATTCTTCTGAATTCGGGCCAGAAAGGAGCGCAGAAATAAGCTGCACATTCGTTCCCCAACGCTTGCCAGGGCACGAAATTGCTCACTCTCTGCTCACCTCCGGTCCTTATTAACAAATCTACACTCGTTTTTGCTCCAGAAGCAGAAGCCGAAGAACCATTTTCTATCTCACTTATGTACAAATGCCTTGATATCGTCTCCTCATTTATGTCCTCTACTGATAGCAAGCCTCTTTTTATCATATTCGCGATTATGTACACCGAATCAACTATCTCCATCTTGCCACTATATGCCACCGCGATGAACAATTTGAATTTGTTATAATTCCCGGTTGCGTTTTCAGCTTTTTTTATCGCCTCTTTTACTGATTCGGGTAGCAAATTGATATTCCCTATCGCTTTTACCCGCACCCCTCTCTTATGGACTCGTTCATCCCTGCTTATCTTCTCGAACTCCCTGCGCATCAGTGCAAATAGCTGCTCTTTCTCTTCATCCGTCCTGTAAAAGTTCTCAATAGAAAAAGCATAAATCGTGAGTTGTTTCACTCCTATATCAAAGCACCACTCGATCACTTCCTCCGTTATCTCCGCTCCATAGAGATAACCTTCCTCTGTGGAAACTCCCATCTTCTCCGCATATCTTCTATTGCCGTCCATGATTATTGCTACATGTTCGGGCAGGGGCTTCTCCAATATCTCTTTCTCCAGTAATTCCTCGTATTCTCGATAAACATTATCTCGCAACCAACTGCGTATCCCCACAGCTTTACGGAGTGCAAAGAACTTCATTCCGTTATTTTTTATCCTTGTCGTCATTTATCTCTTCATGCCCTTACTTTAGTCAGCTTCCAAAGTCCATCACCTTCGCCTTCATATCGGAAAGCTCTACAAGCGTTGCACACCCCGGAACAGGGGTTATATCCCTCTTTTTCTGATATGGTGTTTGTGATTGCCACGCTCCGGAATTTATAAGTAATACATTCCGATATTTAGAAATACCAACGGTATGAGTATGCCCGCAATGGAATATGTCAGGAACGGGGTCAATTACTCCATAATCGTGCCCGTCAGGAACAATAGAGACCATATTCCCGTATATTGGGGCAATATGTCGCCTTCTAAGCATCTCAACCATCGTTTCATCGGGATTTGAGTAATTCAGCCGCGATACCGAGTTAACAAAATCATCGTATGATTGCCCATGATATATCAAGACAAGCTTGCCTCCAATCTTTATGTATGCGGGATTGCTCACAAAGTACGTATTATTAGGGAAGAGCTTCCTGAGGTTCTCTGGTAAGGGAGGTTGTGGCTCTGCACTTCGAACGGCATCATGATTTCCAGGTGCTACCACCACGTGTATATGAGAGGGGAAATCGTGAAAATATCCTGCCGCTGTTTTATATTGCTCTTCTATATCCATAATTGACAAATCGTCCTCCTGACCCGGATATACACCTATTCCATCCACGATATCGCCAGCAACAATTAGATACGCAATTCCCATGCTTTTGGCTTCGTCTTTCAACCACTGCACGAAACTACCCCACGATTCTTCCAAAAATGTGTTGCTTCCAACATGCATATCAGAGATGAATACCGCATATACGGGTCTTTGCTCCTCATGCCCTTCTTTTTTCTCGTCAGAACTATATCCATAATTGGTATCGGAGTTGTGATTGGAATTGGATTTGAATGAAAAAGGTAAAGGTGATTGAGAAGTTGAAGATGGGAAAGGCACATCAGGGTGTACTACCCTATTTGCAAACAAAAAACCCCCGTCAGATAAAGAACCGGTAACGCCTATTACCTCATCAGGTATTATTTCCTCTTGACGTGGCAAGATAATCACGAAATTCCCCGTAGGGTCTTCCAATTCCACGCGGAGATTCCCTTTTGCCGTTTTGTTTATCGAAGAAACCATTCCCACCACCGATACCTCTTCGCTTCTCCTTCCATTTTTAATAAATCTTATCTGTCCGCAGTTCATCCTCCGTTTTATTATCCCGCTTATCCGTTCATATCTATCGAGGAAATGCGGTAAAAAATCTTTGCGGTTCACACCACTTCGGCTATCCACGAACGATTTAATTATAGCTGGTTCAGGTACGGATGCTTGCGGTTGTTTTTGGAAGCCGTTGTTTTCTCCCTTTTTTTCTCCATTTTCCGCCCGGCTATTTTTGAGAAATTCGGCTATATGCCCGGTAGAAATCACAAAAATCGAGGGGTCTAACGAATTAGTCATGCTTTTCACTATTTCGTTTACATCGAGGTGACTTTCGGCTTCAGATTGATTCAATAGTTCAATCGCTTCTGGCTGGACTTGAAATCCCAAATCGGCAAACCTCTTTACTATTTCTATCCCATTCTTTTTGCCATTTCTCACAGCCATTCCTTTACCTTCGCTTCTAAATATTGCTTTGGCAGCGCTCCTTGTATGACGTCCACAGGCTCACCATTTTTAAAGATGAACAAGGTGGGTATAGCCATTATCGCAAATTCAGTAGCTACTCGCGGGTTCTCATCCACATTAAGTTTTCCAAATACGACTTTACCGGCATATTCTTTTGACAATTCCTCTATTACCGGCGCAACCATTCTGCAAGGAGCACACCAGGGAGCCCAACAATCCACAACGACCAGTGGATATTTCCTTACAGTTTCTACAAAGCTATCGTCATCTATCGTCAGAGGATGGTCTATTATCCCCTCTTCTTTCTTTCTACCTTCTTTCATTGCTTTTATCTCCGCTTCCATCTCTCGCATCTTTCGCTCCTTTATTCTCTCTATCTCCATCTCCTCTTCCGTATAATTTATACGATTTTTTCCTCTTTCTTCTCTCATATCTCTTCCTCGGTATTTGTTGATTTTTAAGGTATAGTATTGAATTTGATAAAACTTGTGCTTTATACATAAGAAAGTTTTTTGTGCCGTATTGTGGTTGCCTCTAAACGGTCATTGCCATCTTTCGAAGGAGGCGTACCGCAGGGACCGTGCAATACGGCGAGGTTTGTAGCCCTTCGTTTGCCATAGTGATCATCCTTCGCTTTTCCGCGAGGTCACACTACTCTTCGAAAAGGGCATTTTTATATCTATTCTTCTTATACTTAAATCTAAAGATAATTCGATTTGGTGCTATGAAGGGGCACAGAAAAAGCTTTTTCCACTGATGGTCGATGGATAGCATTGTAAGAGCAGAAAGGAATTATTCGATGGTCAGGCGTGGCATAATGGATGCCGCATCTCTTAACCCTTTCCAGATCGAAATTATAGGCGTCCTGGAAGTGCATTGCACCGATAAAAAGCGCTTTGCGATGAAACTCCGCAAGAGCTTCTCGATTGCCTATTCCCAGTATACTCGATAGTGAAGTCACAGAATCAATACCCTTTGGCGCCTTGTCCTTATCTATAAACCTCCTTAACGCAGATGCCAGTCCTGCTATTGCTCTTATTTTACCAATCCGCGATTTGCTTATCTCTTCTGCAGTATCCAGCAGGAACTCCATAAACCCTTCAACATCTATAAATTCGGTTATTGGTGTGAACCTCCCGTTTTCTACAAATACATACGTTGCGGCGCCGCAATGTGGGTGTACCGTGAATTCCAACTGTGGCACTTTCTTCCACGCTTCTACAAAATAAGAGACCGGCAGAACAAAAGGTACGGGATAAAAGCTCTCTTTGGGTATTTCTCCGTCCGTTTGCTCTTCCAGAAGGTTTATGAAATCAGGAATTGTTATTCTTCCCTTTTTTCTCTCTGATTCATCTACTCTTCCTTCAAAAGCGATGGGTTGCGCATTCACACCCTTTACAATATCCAGGTTCTCGGCGGCAAATCGCACGATGTCCCCCATCTGGTCGTCATTCACACCGCGCATAAGCGTGGGCACAAGCACTACACTTTTTAATCCGCCCCTCCTACAACTCTCTATTGCTTTTAACTTTGTTTTTAACGCTGGTATCCCTCTTAATTTCTTATATGGCTCTTCAGTCACACCATCGAACTGCAAATAAACTGTATGCAAACCCGCTTCTTTTAGACGACTACAAAACGCTTCGCTCTTTGCCAGCGCTATTCCATTCGTTGCCACTTGAATATGCGAAAAACCAAGCTCACGTGCCATTTTTACTATATCTTCAAATCCCGCTCTTATTGTCGGTTCACCACCCGCAAACTGTACCGCGGGGCAAGGGGGCATTTCACTCCTCAGTAGTTCCATCATTTCCCTCAACTGTTCCATCGTTGGCTCATAGACGTAGCCTGTGACAGCAGCATTTGCAAAACACGTGGGGCATCTCTGATTGCACCTGTTCGTGAGGTCAATAAGTGCAAGTGCGGTAGAACTCTTATGCTCCGGGCAGAGACCACAATCAAAAGGGCAGCCCGTATCAGTTTTTGTGAGCGTGATCCCCGCCTTGCCCTCGTAGCGCCATTTTGAGAATTTGTTATATAATGCAGCATCCGACCAGTATACGTCATCAAACTCACCATGCTTCTCACATTTCTTCTTTATCAGTATCCTGCCCTCGGATTCGTACACCTCCGCGTCTATAACTTCGAGACATTCCGGACATAATGATTTCGTTTTCATTATTCTCGTTTAACCGTTACGCAAGGTTTATTGAAAAGAGGGTAAATCATTGGAATATATAAAGTTAACTAAACATATTGGATATTAAAAATGAAAGCACAAGTTTATGCAGATATTCTGCTCGTAATTGCTGCAGAGATATACGAGAGCGTATCTAAAAATAAAAAACTAAGCAAGGAGTTGGAGGATTACCTTGATAAATGGTCGGAAAAGATTGTGGAACAAGTGAAGGAGAAACAAGGGGGGGTGGAATTTGGAATAGGATTCAGAGCAATTGTGAAGCTTGCAGGAAAGGTAAAGACGGAGGTAACTACCAGAGAAGTAACGAGAGAAGTCATGAGACCGAGATTAAACGATTTGATTTCACAATATAAAAGTGAAGCACAGAAATGGGGAAGTTGACGATGGCGGTTACAATGTTATGAAAGAAATGGCATTGAAGCGAATGGAAAAGGATTTGATAACTGAAGAAGCGATGGCGGAAGCGATAAAATCATCAGGGGGTATTCTTACAGAATTTGTGCGACTATTAAGGGATGCAGCAAACATTGCGAATATGGAAGACAGGAGCAGGATAAAAGAAGGCGATATGAAGCGCGTGGTTGCCGGGATAAGGAACGACTACATAAGGATTCTGGCTAAGGAAGACCTCGAGATACTGAACGAGGTGAAGAGGACAAAAAGAAAAGAGGGGGACGAGGATAGATTTCAAGACTTGCTCTTCAGACTTGCTGTTCTTGAATATGCAAATAATGAGGTATGGTATGACGTACACCCGACAATTGAAGGAATTATTGAACGAGTTGAAGCTGGCGAGGGGTAAGAACTGCCTGATTTTCATTATTTCGAGGCGCCCTGCAAGGCTGAAGGAGTTGATAGCGTCAAAAGGCTTTGATGTTCGAGAAATATACTTGAGAGGAAGGGATAATCTGCTGGCGATGCTGCTGACATGGAATGAGACCACTGAAAATACCTTATATTTGGTCCATGGGATTGGGAATCAATTCCCGTGGGTATTGCCATACTTGAATCTCCATCGTGATTTGTTCTTTGACATTAAAAGACCCATAGTAGTTGTGGGGAATGAATACGAGATAAAAGAGATACAAAAACATGCCCCTGACTGGTTCAGGTTCAGGAGCAGAACATACGAACTCAAAGAAGGGGAAGAAGAAGCGGAGCAGGGAGAAGACCTGGCAGGACTCGCGGAACTCTATTATCCACTGCCGGTTTTTGTGGCGGAAGAGAGCGAAGAAGAGATAAAGGAACGGATAAAGATAGACGAGTACTTGCTCAGTTCTGTGCACGATGATTATAAACTTGCGGAATTGTATATGAGCCTTTCGTTATCCTATTTTAAATTGCGCGATTTTGAACACGGCGAGAAATATCTGCAGAAATCAAATGCGATAAGAGAGGAATTAAAAGACGATAAGGGTATTTTATTGAATTATACACGGCTTTCTTATATCTTCATCGCGTTAAGCGAGTTTGAAAAAGCAGTAGAGGCTTGCAATCATGCATTAAAGCTAAACTCTAATCTTACTGAGGCTTACTACAATCGTGGTCTCGCATATGGAAATTTGAAGCAGTATGAGAGCGCAATCGCGGATTTCAGCAAGGCAATAGAGTTGAATCCGGAAGATACAGCGGCTTACTACAATCGTGGCGTCGCTTATGCAGATTTAAAGCAGTATGAGAGTGCGATTGAGGATTATAGCAAGGCAATAGAATTGAATCCGAATCTTGCTGAGGCTTACATGAACAGAGGTTTAACATATTCAAGAATCGGGCGATACGAAGAATCATCACGCGACTTAAAACATGCAGGTATTTTATTCTTCTATTCCGGAAGAGTGGAAGACTCTGCTGAGGCTTTTTCCTCTTGTTTCAAGTTGCCCCGTGATAAAATAGCAAGTGAAGATGTAATTTACAGTGGTCTTGCACTTTTGCTCATAACCAAAAATAGAGATATTGGAGATGAGTTAAAGCGAATGCGAATGCAAGCCGAACCAATGAGAAAAATATTTGAACTTGCGCTTATGAAGTTGCAAGGTGAAGATATTTCCAGACAGATAGCGCTTCTTGAAGAGAAGGAGAAGAAAGCGAAAACAGATGAAATGATGCTTCTTTTTGATTTGTTAAAACAGTATTGAGGAGAAGATGAATAAAGAGAAGTTAACCGCAACAGAAGTGGTAGAGGGGATAAAGAGTGGAAATATCTCATGTGAAGAGTTAGTGTGTGAAATCTACGAGAGAATAGAAAGAAGCGAATTAAATGCTTTTATCACGTTAAACAAAGAGGACGCGATTGAAAATGCGATAGAAGTGGATAAGAATAGGGATAAAGAGGAATACAAGCGTAAAAAGCTCCTTGGCGTGCCCATAGCCATTAAAGATAGCATCTCTACTAAGGGTATTCAAACTACATGTGCATCCAGAATTCTCACGGGCTATATCCCTCCCTACGATGCCGCGGTAATAGAAGCGCTGAAACGAGAAGGGGCGATAATTATTGGGAAGACAAACATGGACGAGTTCTGCATGGGATCCTCTACGGAAACAAGTTATTTCGGACCCACGAGAAACCCTTATGACCACAGCAGGGTGCCGGGTGGTTCTTCAGGCGGCAGTGCCGCGGCAATATCCGCAGCCGAGACCGTTCTCGCTCTTGGTTCTGACACCGGTGGCTCTATCCGATGTCCTGCTTCTTTCTGTGGCGTAGTTGGGTTGAAGCCCACTTACGGGCTTGTATCGAGATATGGGCTCATTGCATATGCAAATTCACTTGAACAAATAGGACCGATGGCGTCTAACGTAACAGATACCGCATTGCTCTTAGAAGTGATTTCCGCAAAGGATGCGCGGGACAGCACGCAGGCAAAGATAAAGAATAACGCTCCATCGAACTACCTCGCCGCTTCGCTAAACGGCATAGATATAGATAAAGAGGCACGGAACTTGAAGATAGGAGTTCCAAAGGAGTTTATAGAGGGCGTCTCGCAGGCAGTTGAAAGGTCGGTTTGGAATGCAGTGCACAAATTTGAGGATTCTGGTGCAACCATCGCGGAAATAAGCATGCGAGGCTTGAACCTGAAATACGCACTCGCTTCCTATTACATTATTGCGATGTCTGAAGCATCGTCAAATCTTGCGAGGTTTGACGGGTTGCGATATGGTCTTCGTCCGGTAAAGGATGAGGATTGGCATACAACGTTTTCAAGGATAAGAGGCGAGGGTTTTGGCGAAGAAGTGAAAAGGCGGATTATTCTTGGCACGTACGCGCTCTCTGCTGGTTATTATGGTAGATATTATTTAAAGGCGCTAAAGGTGCGCACCTTAATAAAAAACGAATTTGTAAATGCGTTAAAAAAGCATGATATATTAGTGATGCCAACGATGCCTTTTGTTGCTTTTAAGCTCGGAGAGAGAATAAAAGACCCCCTCTCTTTGTATCTTGCGGATGTTAATACGGTGCCTGTTAATTTAGCTGGTGTTCCTTCTATATCCATTCCCTGCGGATTTTCAAATGGGCTACCAATAGGCTTACAGCTTGTCGGCAGGCATTTTGAAGAAGCGGAAATATTGAAAGCCGCTTTTATTCTCGAACAGGTATAATGAAATGAGAGAGGAAGACGGGATAAAAAAGATATGCGAGGAGGTCATAGAGAGAATAAGACCTGATGAAAGAGAGAAAAATAAAGTACATGCAGTAATTGACTTTATAATCGCAAAGATAAATAAGAAAGCATCAGAGATGGGTATAGAGGCTCATGCAATCTCCGTAGGGTCAACCGCAAGAAATACATGGGTAAGTGGCGAGGCGGACATAGACATATTCATCATGTTTCCCGCGGGCATCTCAGAGAAGGACTTAAAAGAAAAAGGTCTTGCTCTCGCGAAAAGCATTTCAGATAGGTATGAGGAAAGATATGCCTCGCATCCGTATATTCACGCTTATTTTTATGATGCCGAAGGAAGAGAGCACGAGGCGGATTTAGTGCCCTGTTTTGCGGTAAAAGACGCATCGGAATTGAAATCCGCAGTTGACAGGACTCCTTTTCATAATGAATACATTGTAAGGAGAATACCAGGGCTGGAAGAAGAAGTGCTGCTGTTAAAACAATTTTTAAAATCTGCGGGAATTTATGGCTCTGAGCAAAGACGAAAGGGTTTCTCTGGTTATCTTTGCGAACTCCTCATCCTTAGATATTCCTCTTTCGTCGAGCTATTGCGAAACGCATCGAATTGGAAATACGGTGAAAAAATAGATATCGAAGGACGAGGAAAATACAAAGGGGAAGGAAAAGACCCACTTATTGTTATAGACCCTGTTGACCCGAACAGAAATGTAGCGGCAGCAGTATCGTTGGATTCTTTTTGCAAGTTAATAGATGCGGCGAGGGATTTTCTGGCGTGTCCCGATGCGAGTTTCTTCTTCCCTGCGAGGAAAAAAGAGATGAGCGAAGCAGAATTTGTAAAACTTGTGAAGGAAAGAGGAACAGAGTTCGTAATGGTGCTGTTTGAAGCGCCAGAGGTGGTGGAAGACATATTATTTCCACAATTGAGAAAAGCAGAAGCATCTGTCTCAAATCTGATAGAACGGAATGAATTCAGGATATATCGGAGTGATGTTTCGGTGGAAGGGAGCAAAGCATTTTTGATATTCGAGTTGCTCGTTTGGAATCTCCCCCCGGTGAAAAAGCATATAGGTCCTCCAGTTACTTCAAAATACCATTCTGAGCAGTTTAAACGGAAATATGCTTCGCAATCTTTACTTATTGAAAACGGCAGGTATGTCGTGGAAGTAAAGAGGAAATATACAGATGTAGTGGGATTGCTGAAAAACGAGCTGAGGTCATGTAGTTTGGGAAAAGACGTATCAGCATCAATAGATAGGGGGTATGAGGTGTTAAGAACCGAGGAGATAAGTTTTTTTGACGGGCTTGGCTCTTTCTTCAGGGACTATTTTGATTTTTGCTTTAGCACGGTTCGGTTGGAATGTTCCTAAAACTTCAACGGAATCGCCCAAGTATACCTCCTCTTTTATGTCAATCACAATCCATAGGTGTAATCACACTCCGGAGATAAAGGTATCCGAAACCAAGCTCTTTGTTTTAAATATCCCTTATCCATGTACCAAACAATAGTGGACAAAAATAATACCAATAATTCGAATCGTTTTTCGTATGCATCGAGCATGTTATCTTATTTATATTTGTGATTTTTTCATCGAGCAGTACTCCATGATTTATCCTTCAATCAAAACGTCATCGAGTGGACGCCGTGGCATGGCGCGTTTTTGCGGCTCGGCGTAGCCGATACGAAACAAGAGTTGAGGCAAATCCGCAAGCCCCAAAATTGCCCGCAGTCTTGTCCTCAGATCCTGCACTTCCACTGGCTGGTTCAGGAAAGCATACTGCAGACCCATTGAAGTAGCGGTCAGGACAAAGCGCTCGAACATTTCTCCGACTTCCAGCAGGCTTTCTTTGGTGTCCTCGCCATGTACAATGACAAGTGCGGCAGCTTCTTTTGCGAATTGATAGTCCTTTTTCGCCTGAGGTTTCCCCAGGTCGAAAGTTCGCATAAACCAGGGTCCCAGCCACGAGATGATTCCCGGAATTCCAAAACCGTACGCTGCAATGCCATCGCCTCGTCGGGTCCAATTGGAACGAACCCAGGACGCTAATTCCTGGCGAAATGCGGGATCAGACATCTGAATGTAATCGCCCTCGGAGACCAGTTCAGCAATGCTGGTTTGTATCGCTTTGTCTGTAACGATACGAATGGCGGCTTTTTTACCGGCAGTGAGCTTCTGAAGTCTTTTCAGTTCGTCTTCGGCTAAAGACCGCACTTCGTATGCATTGCGGTTGGTGCGTCGTTGAACGATAGCGTGAAAAAGCTTTTTCAGCTCATGGTCAGTTTGACTACTTTCGGATAACCTGGCAAACGCCAACAATTCCGGTGTATTCGCTTTCGGCTGATATTGCACGGTACAGGCATAGCCAAAATACGCTGCGGCGACCCGTAGATTCATAATCGCTGCACCGATGCTGATGACCAGTTCGCGGTTGTCGGGGTCCACAACATGAAGACGTCTGGTGTAATCAGCGTAAATGAACACACCGTCAGGCTGAAGCTTAAATTTCCAGGGTTGGGTATTGTGTCCCGAAGGGGCGAGGATCGCATACCTGAGCAAGAATTTGAACTTCTCCTCTAAGGCACCATCCTTTGGGAAATCCTGTTCTGCCACCTGCCAGGGTGTAAACATGGGATTAAATTTCAACATCTCTTCAACCGCATAGAACTTTTTGCTCGCTCCATATTATCTGCCGGCATTTTTA
>JAPDIG010000005.1:0-7222 GCA_025966525.1 Candidatus Methanophagales archaeon
ATCCACATAAGGCGGGTCGCCTGGCATCCCCCGGGGTAAAAAGAAATTAATCAGCTCGTATGGGAATTCCATGTACTATGCCGTTTTTTGTATAGAAGCGGGCTATGGAGAAAGATGGCGTGTATATCTCGCATCGAAGCTGAAGAGAGTTGTTGCCGTTGGCGTTATAAGTTATCTTCGATTCTCTGAGCAAATCGTTTTTTGACTCCTCTTCGGGCACCCCGGGTATCGCTTAACTGCATAATAGCCTGCGAGTTTGCGCGGATGGTTGCCCGCAAGGTTGGATGTGACTACCTCGATGAAGCGGTGTTAGTGGGTTTGCCGGTGGCGATACTTTTTCTTAGCTTCATTCAGATTTTCGTGATTTCTCCAACTCCTTCTCAAACTCATCCATTAGAAAATCAATAAAATCACCATTGTTATTGTCATTGGTATCACTCCCTCCTTCACCTGAGCCCCTGCCCCGTATTTCAACATATCGCCTGAGTATCCTGGTTGGCAAGTGAAGAGTTTTGGATAAAATAGCATGCGATAAATCTTCTAATACCTCTTTCGGGTCTCTTCCTTTCTCCATATACTCAATCGCCCTCTTTTTCTCCTCCTCCCTTATTCGCGACCCATGTTTATAGATCATTGCAATTAGCCTTTCAACCTCTTTACGGTTTAAAATATCTTTAAACAGCTCTATCTCTTCCTCTATTAATATTTCCACTTTATCAACTTCAGAAAGCCTCTTCTTCAGATTCTCCTCGCTTATCTCGTATAAACTGTCCAGGTTATATAGCTCCACCCCATCTATCTCGCCCACTCTCTCCTCCACATCCTTCGGATTCGCGATGTCTATAATGAGAAGGTCGTTATCATTCCTGCGATGTGCCATTACGCGTTTCATCAAATCATAATCCAAGATATAATGAGGTGCGGATGTAGTGCTTATAACGACGTCACAAATAGAGAGACAACGCTCACTCTCATCCAACTTTGCTGCCTTACCGCCAACTTCTGCTGCAAGTCGCTTCGCTCTTTCGTACGTTCGATTCGCAACAAACATGGCTTTCAATTTTTTTTCTGAAATAGCTCTTGCTACCAGTGTTCCCATTTCACCTGCACCGATTACAAGAATACTTTTCCCATCCAGTCCCCATGTTACGTATTCTGCAAGTTCAACTGCTGCGGAGCCGATAGAAACAGACCCTTCGTTTATTCTCGTTTCATTTCTCGCTCTTTTCGCTACTTTTATCGCTCTGTCGAACGCCATGTCCAGAAGACCGTCAATCGTCCCTCCTTTCTTGCTTTCCAGATAGCACTTCTTTATCTGTCCCAGAATCTGGTCCTCCCCTACTATCATCGCTTCGAGCCCACAAGCGACCCTCATGAGATGCTCTAATGCATCCTTACCCACAAAAATTCCGCTTTTTTTCAATTTCAGTCTATTAACGACTTCTTCTAAAACCGTCCTTGGCGTTTCCGAGCTGATATATACCTCCACACGGTTACACGTTTTTATAACTACATAACCGTCTACACGTGGGTCCACTGCAAATATTTCTGGATTCAAGCGCTCTGCAATCTCTTCAAGCTCCTCTACACTACATTTTTTATGCGAAAACCATAAAGAGCCGATTTTATGCATCATTATATTTATCACCCACAATTTTGAAAATAAGTTTTTCTGCAACTTTAACCGGCGCATCAAGAGCAGCCCAGCATTCTGGGTCATCCAAAACACGGTTCAAAATCTCTCTCCTCCTCACCTCTTCTTTAATCTTTCCTTTTAAATATTCCCTCAGGTTGGACTGAATTAGCAGCATCTTTTCCTCTTTATCTCCTATAAGCGACGAAATCTTCGTCTTCATATATCTAGCCATTGCAGGTCCTTTCCCGCTGGTAGAGACAGAAATCAGGAAACCTCCTTTATTTACAACTGAGGACAAAAACACATCCCCAACATGCCTATAATTAACAAGCGCATCAAATTTTGTCGTCTCTTTTAAAATACGCCCGTTTAGAGTTTCATCATCGGTGCAAACGAGGACTAAAAAAGCTCCCTTTATTATCTCTCCCAGATTCTGATCCCACAAGTCACATTGGAAACACTGAATTTCTCCCTCTTCATTCATCTCTTCTATGCGAGGTGTGAAATCAAGGCTGTAAACTTCTACATTCAACCGCAAAGCTCCTTCTCTGTTCGTATCTAAAATCTGATGTATTTTCCTTTCCGCAATAGTACCGCCGCCAAACACAACTATTCTTTTACCAGAGAGGTCAACATAGAGAGGAAGCATAGCTTTTTTCTTTTATTAAAATATTTTCACTTTTAATTTTTAAAGTTTTCGCTTTTTTTCTTTGCGCTCAGCATCAATCCCTCCATGTGACTTCAACCTCATCAGGTCTGTAATTCGGCTTAACCGCGGATTTCTCTATCGGCGTTGTGTTGCCGCTATTGAACATTAGCAGTCCAAGATAAGCAATCATTGTGCCGTTATCCTTCAAATATTTGTTCTCAGGGACGTAAAATTTTGCACCTCTATCGCGACACATTGTTTGTAGCATCTGCTGTAATCTCTGATTCGCTCCTACGCCACCTGCTAACAGCATTTCATCCTTCCAAAGATGTGCCATTGCTCGCTCTGTTACTTCTGTGAGCATAGCAAACGCAGTTTCCTGAAAGGAATAACATACGTCCTCTATTTTATAGTGGTGTACATTTATAGCGTCCTTAGCTGAGGTGGTCAACCCGGAAAAAGACAAATCCATTCCCTTTACTACATACGGCATATAAACATATTCGGAGCCTTTTGAAGCCAGCTCTTCTATCTTTGGACCTCCTGGATGACTTAGTCCTAAGTAGCGAGCTAACTTGTCCAGAGCATTTCCTATTCCTATATCGAGAGTTTCTCCCATGATGCGATACCTTCCGGAACGGTATGCCAATACTTGCGAGTTTGCTCCACTTACATATAACACCACCGGGTCTTTCGTTCCGCATCGCCACCTTCCGATTTCTATATGAGCGATGCAATGATTAACGCCGATTACAGGTATTTCTAAAGAAATGGCGAGAGCTCTCGCTGCCGTAGCTACTGTTCTGAGACAAGGACCCATACCCGGACCCTGCGAGAATGCGATTGCGTCTATATCCCTTAATGAAAAACCCTCTTTTTCTGCACCTCTTAACGCTCGCGAGACTACCTTTTTTAGCTCAGATGCGTGATGTTGCGCCGCTTCTCTTGGATGAATACCTCCATACAACGGCTTATATGTTGATTCTGCTTCGTGTACCACACACTCTTCGCTAACCAGCGCAGCGCTGAGGTTCCATGCAGTTCCTTCGAGTCCTAAGATAAGCGTCATAAAGCCTTTTCTTATAACCTTTCTTTATTGTAAAGAGAAAGTGCTAAGAAAAGAAGTAATAGTGGATACAAATGCACTGCTTATACCCGGAGAATTCGGCGTTGATATATTTGAAGAGCTTGAGAGACTTGGATATGAACGTGTAATTGTGCCTAAGGCGGTCTTGAAGGAGTTGGATAGGCTCAGACACAGAGCAGATTTGAAAGGCAAAGAGAAGAGAGCGGCGAATATTGGTTATTCTTTAGTGCTTAAGTATATGTGGGGTTGTGGAGCACCGCTCCATAGGTGCAAGGTGATAATAAACGAAGAGGAAGAGGGAAGGGGAAGAAATGCTGATGAGATAATTGCAGAGTTGGCATTGAAGAAAAAAGCAGCAGTCCTAACAAACGATGAGCCCTTGATGAGAAAATTGTTAAAATCGGGAGTAGTAACGGTGTATTTGAGAGGGGAGAATAGGTTGGAGGAATATAAGTGAAGAAGTGCATCATCTCTCTTCATTGACTTATTAATATAAGCCTTTCCACGACCTCGACCCAGCCTTCTGGTCCTTCGCCTTGCGCTTTATAAAGATTTGGCAATGAAATATCCAGCCATCCACCCTTCTTATTCTTTACCAAGGCTGGTTGTTCCACCGCTTTTAACATCGGTATATCATTCATACTATCTCCAACACCTATGGTCTTTACTTCTCCATATTCGCGCTTGAAGAGCTCAGTGAGAATCTTCACCGCTTTGCCCTTATCCGCGTTCTTACCGTGAATGTTGTAATATCTTCCCCCATGAGTAACAGCAAACCCCTTATCCTTGATTTTCTCGAACAAAATTACTTCCTTCTCTTTTGGTTCATCAAAAATGAAACTCTCGTTATATTCCTTCTCTTTTGCAAGTTTCGCCTTCTCTACATCTAAATTCGCATCGGCTCCAACCTCCTCGGCTGTCATATCTCCAAAACCCGTGATTTTAAATCCCGTTTCCTCTTTGATTTCCTTTAAAGCTTTTCTTAACTTCTCATACGAAGCACCGAGTTCAATAACGCAGTAACTACCCTTCTTTTTACATTCAAAACCAAATGAAAAGTAATTCTCAGGAATGAATATCGCTCCTCCATTATCTACAATAAACGGGTCCTCTATTCCCAGCTCTTTTCGGTAGTATTCGTTCTCGGCTAATGTCTTCGCAGTGCAAAATACGACTGGGATGTTTCTCCTCTGCAAAGTTTTCAGAGCCGGAAGCGCTGCTTCGTAAGAATAATCATCGAGGTCAAGCAGGGTTCCGTCAAGGTCTGTGAAAAGAACTTGTTTCATTTCCTATACCGACCGAACGATTTCTCCTTTCAAATCCTTCTCCTCCTCTTCCAATTTGCCCTCGTTGGTCGCCCCTTGTTTAAACCTTACAAATGTTTCGGATTTGCCTTCCAGCAATTTTGTAAATTTACTCGAGTCAATCCCACCGATAGGCGGCATCACGATGTTCGCTTTTGGCTTTTCCCACATATCCAGAATATCTCCTAACTCCTCAAGCACCTTTGACCTCACATAATCATTGCAGAGCTTACTGTTGTAAACCGTGCAAAGCGAGCCAAGCAGCATGTTCTTAATATGCTCTTCTCCTTTTTCCTCGTGTAAGTGTGGGTTTAATGTCTCTATCTGAAAAATCTCAATTCCTGCATTTGCTGCATCTTGATACGTTATCTTTTCCGCTTTCAACCCAAATTCATCAAACAAATACACGAAGTGGTATGGTTCAATTGAGTAACCGGTCGAATAGCTCATTATGTCTGCGAGTTTTGTCGTCAGCGCATGTTCGCCAGCATTTCCCGTTATCACAACCCCGGTCTCAAATCCCGTGCTGGTAGAGATCAGGAGATTGAGATACTTGTTTGTCGTCTCGCTTACTCTGCCCCATTTTTTAAAATAAAGTCTATCCTCCACTACTTTTGGCTTGTATCGCCAGTGAAGTCTCACCATACTGTAAGGCGATTCTGACATGCAGAACCCTGCGGCATAATCCATTACATATTCACGCACGGAACCCGGAATGTAGTTGTCGGCATCAGCAAACCCGATAAAATCCTTTTCCAGCGATTTTGCAAGCATCATGCCTATTATCATACCTTCGGACTTCCCATCTCTGACCAAATCATCCTTATCGAGAAGATAGTCATATCCGGTTTCATAAAAAGCAAATCCCACTTCAGGGTCTTTCTGGTGTATGCAGAGAATTTCTTGCTGTGTGAGGTCGTGGAATTTTGTTATCATATCCTGTTCCATTTTGTATATATCATGATTTTCCCTCTCGCTGTTTGACACCACAATTACAGAGCAGTCAAAAGGGATTGCCCTTAAAACACCATCGAGCAGATGTATTTTTTCATCCTTCACGGGTATGATGATTGCAAGACGCCTCAAAACATCTTTGATTGCTTCAAAGGGGATATCTTTTGCACGCGGATTTTCAAAGCCGCCGGAATCAAGTTTTAATATACGCTGCAGCTCGTGTATCTTCACCGAGCCGAATATTTCCGTACGCCTTGGCATATCAATAAGCATCTTTTCAACACCCCTGTATATGTTAGTTAGTTTATTTTATATATTATATATCTGTTTATTATTTGTAGAGATGGTGATAAGATTTAGGCAGAGGAAAAAATGCCACGTTCACATGGGGAGAGGAAAAAAACAAGGAAGAAGTTGAGCAAGAGAAAAAGGGAGCGAGGGCTGTCTCCAATAAGCAGAACAATTCAAAGATTTGAACTTGGGGAAAGCGTACATATCCGCATAGACCCGAGCATCCAGAAGGGTATGCCACATCAAAGATTTCACGGCATGACTGGTAAGATAATAGGAGAGCAAGGAAGGGCGTATATCGTGGAAATATCAGATGGAAAAAGGGAAAGGAGAAAGGTGAAGGAGTTATTTATTCGTGCCGAGCATCTGAGCCCACAAGAAATTGGGATTAATAGGGGATAATAACAAATACAAATTTTTTTATATAGGGAGGGTGAAATAATAAAACATGGTAGAAAGAAGAAGGAGACCTTCAATATTTGATTTTATGGAGAAGTATATAGAGCGGATGTTCGAGGAAACGCGAAGACTACCACTGCCATTTGGGGAAGAATTCACGCGAATGTGGAGAAGAGAGCGAGAGCCGGAGGACATAGAAGAGTGGCTAAGAGACCCGTTTGAAGAGATGACGAGGAGATTAGAAGAGGAATTGCCAGAGGAGTTCAAGGATTTTGTAACGGAGGAGGAGACGCCAGAGGGAAGGGTAAGGAGATATGGTCCTTTCATCTACGGGTTCTCCTATACAAAGGAGCCGGGGAAGGAGCCTGAGATAAAAGAGTTCGGGAATATTAGACCTTCGTTCCGAAGAATAGAGCCTATTCCAAGAGGCGAGCGCGAGCCGTTGGTAGATACAATCGAGCAGAAGGATTATTATGAAGTCGTAGCAGAATTGCCAGGCGTTGAGAAGAAGGATATAAAATTGCATGCCACTGAAGACACGCTGGAAATAAGAACGGAAAACGAGAAAAGGTACTATAAGGAAATACCTTTCGATATGCCTGTAAAACCTGAAACTGCAAAGGCGACTTATAAAAACGGCGTACTCAGCGTGCGGATAACAAAGAAAGAAGGGGAGAAGAAGAAGACGACTATATCCCTGGATTAAACAAAAGAAGGGCATGGATAGAAGGCGGTGGAAAAGTATAAGTTCAGGCTTTGGACTTAAGTAGGGGGTATAGTGACTTGGGGTGGGGACACTATAAAATTGCAAAATGGCGAAAGAGTTAGACTGCTTGGGATTGGATTAATACACCAGAAAAGGGACAACCATATTACGAAGAAGCGACAAATAGATTGAAGGA
>JAPDIG010000005.1:7322-45097 GCA_025966525.1 Candidatus Methanophagales archaeon
AATTGCAAAATGGCGAAAGAGTTAGACTGCTTGGGATTGGATTAATACACCAGAAAAGGGACAACCATATTACGAAGAAGCGACAAATAGATTGAAGGAATTAATTGAAGGGAAAAACCATTACGTTAGAAAAAAATATCAAGTCACAGACCTCGCATTTAAGATACGAATCTTGTGACTATGAAAAATCAATATGGTGGCATCCCGCCTGGTGGCATTCCTTCACCCATCCCACCTGGTGGAACTCCTGGTGCACCACCAGGTGGCATTGTCTCGCGCTTTGACGCAATCACATCGTCTATTCTGAGTATCATCGTTGCAGCCTCTACTGCCGATTTTACCGATTGTTTCTTTGTCCTCAACGGTTCTATCACACCCCCTTGCCACATGTCAACGATTTTACCGGTATACACATCCAACCCTGCATTCTTCTCACCTCGTTCATGTGCGGCTTTCAACTCCACCAGCTTATCTATCGGGTCGAGTCCGGAATTTTCCGCCAATGTCCGTGGTATTATCTCCATCGCCGCTGCGAAATTCTCCACCGCTAATTGCTCTCTTCCTTTTAATGACGCACTATATTCTCGCACGCGCAGTGCCAATTCCGTTTCCACTGCACCGCCGCCTGCAACGGCTTTTCCATCCTCGATTATGCACCCTACAACTCTGAGCATATCATGTAAAGCGCGCTCAACTTCATCCACTACATGTTCTGTCCCGCCTCTTAGCACAATGGACACCGCATGAGGATTCTCGCACTCCTGTATAAACAGCATCTTATCACCCGCTATTTTTCTCTCCTCCACTAAGCCAGCATGCCCCAAATCGCTTTCGCTTATCTCTTCCACGTTAGTTACTATTTTACCGCCCGTAGCTTTTTCCAATTTCTCCATATCGCTCTTCTTCGCCCTTCGTACCGCGACAATGCCCTCCTTCGCAAGATAATGCTGCACGACATCATCTATCCCCTTCTGACATATCACGACATTCGCCCCGCTTTCTTTTATGCGCTCCGCCATCTTTCGCATCGTTCTTTCCTCTTCATCAAGGAAACCCTTTAACTGGTCTGACGATGTTATCTTTACTTCTGCACTCGTCTCTGTCTTCTTCACTTCCAGCGCAGCGTTAATCAACGCTATTTTCGCATCCTCTACTTTTCTCGGCATTCCGGGATGTACTACTTCTTTATCCAGTGCCATTCCCTGCACCAACTCGGTATCGCCTATTCTCCCTCCCACTTTCTTCTCCACGTTTATATTATCCGTGTCAACCATTCTTTTCCCACCGTGACCAGTTTCCATGATTGCCTTAACAGCCTTTATTGCTATTCTCGAGAGGAAATTACGATAAGCCTCGGAGAATTTACCGGTGATTGCGGTTCGTGCTATCTTCTTCAACTCGTCGTCATTGTTTATGTCTATATCCATAGCAATTTCCTCCAGCACCTCTATCGCCTTTTCTGCCGCAAGTCGGTATCCAGATGTGATTACCGAAGGATGCAATTCCTGCTCCAATAGCTCCTCAGCCCTCTTTAGCAGTTCGCCTCCAATTACAACCGCGGTTGTCGTGCCGTCACCTGCTTCCTCGTCCACCGTTTTCGCAACCTCCACCATCATCTTCGCTGCTGGGCTGTCTATCTCCATCTCCTTAAGAATGGTCACACCATCATTTGTTATAACCACGTCACCAAGAGAATCCACAAGCATCTTATCCATTCCCTTTGGACCCAAAGTAGTGCGAACCGCAGAAGCGACCGCCTTCGCCGCATTTATGTTCGTGCTCTGCGCCTCTCTCCCTCGTATTCTCTCACTCCCTTCTCTCAAGACCAATACCGGTATTCCACCTAACTGTCCTGCCATTTTTATATCTCCTTAACTCTATGTAGCATTTCAATTACCCATTAATCATATTAATATAAATACTTTGAAACTATTGACTGTTAAAGCTGGAACGAAGAGTGGGAGAGAATAGTAACATGAGACTGGTGATGAAATTTGGAGGGGGAGCAGTAGCAGACGGTGGAAAGATAAAGGCAGTGGCGGACTTGATACGGCGGTATAAAGAAGAAGGAGGAAAGGAAATGGTTGTGGTTACCTCTGCAATTTTCAACGTCACGGACATATTACACGAAAACGCAACCAGGATAGCAAAAGAAGGGGAAGTGGAAAAGGTAAAAGAATTCGTGGAGGATTTGAAAAAGAAGCATGAAATAGCTGCCTCAAGGGCGGTAGATAATAAGCAAGTGTTGAACGTGGTGAAGGAAGAAATAAAAGAAAGAGTAGGGGAGATGGAGAAAGCTTTGGTTGGAATATGCCTCTTAGGCGAATTGACCGCAAGGTCACTTGACTATATCGTCTCGTTTGGCGAAAGATTTGCGGCGCCCATATTGGCTGGCGCGTTACAATCAACGGGAATGGACGCAGTGCATCTTACCGGTGGTGATGCGGGAATAATAACGAATGAGGACTATGGCAATGCACAGGTAATGAGAAGCGCAGAAGCGACGATAAGAGCGAGAATTATGCCTTTATTGGACGGCAATAAAATACCTGTCGTTTGCGGATACACCGGCGAAACGAAGAAAGGGATAATAACAACGTTGGGTAGGGGTGGGTCGGACTATACTGCTACCATAATCGGTGCGGCGATAGATGCTGATGAAATATGGCTCTGGAAAGAAACGGAGGGGATAATGAGTGCAGACCCTAAGATAATACGGAACGCAAGAAAAATACCTTATATTTCATACGCGGAAGCGATGGAACTATCTTATTTCGGCGCTTCTGTTCTCCATCCAAGGGCGATAGAACCTGCAATGAGAAAAAGGATACCGATACGTGTGAAGAATTTACTCAAGCCTGAAGATAAGGGCACGCTTATTGGTGAAGAGCCGGAAAAAACAAAAAAGGCTGCCAAAGCCATTACTCTCATTGAAAACACTTCTATCATCAATATCGCTGGGGCAGGTGTGAGAAGCATATCAGATGTTGCAGCACGTATATTCTCTGTCTTAGCCGCTAAAGGAGTGGACATCATAATGATAAGTCAGGGGTCATCAGAACGAACGATATCTATCGTCATAGATAGCGCACAATTGGACTGCGCTATCGGTGCGATACAGAGCATGAATGCAGGTGGCACTGTGATACGCGACTTCACATCCAATAGCAACGTTTGCGCAATGGGTGTTGTCGGAGCAGAAATGGCAGGAACGCCGGGAGTTGCCGGTAAAGTCTTTTCCGCTCTTGGTAAAGAAGGAATAAGCGTGATAATGATCTCTCAGGGCAGCTCAGAGTTTAATATCTCTTTTGTGGTAAAAAAGGAAGATGCTTATAAGGCGGCGCAAGCGATACACGATGTGTTTGAGATGGGGGCGTAGTGGATTTGGGATTCTATCTGGAGTTAACCAAATGAAATAAAAATTATAACCTATTTATCTTATGGAAATACTAATTTAATAGGGAATAAAAAAAGAGAGTGAAGATCATGATTGAATTAAATGGGGTGAGCAATAAGGGTGTGGATGAGCAACTGGAAACCGATCTGTTAGCAGGTGTTGAAATAAAAACAACCGAGGATGTAGAAGTTCCAAAGTTGCTGATTGACCAGGTGATAGGGCAGGAACATGCAGTGGAAGTGATAAAGAAGGCTGCTAAGCAGAGAAGACACGTGATGCTGATAGGCACCCCCGGCACTGGGAAGTCGATGCTTGGAAGTAGCATGGCGGAATTGCTGCCCAAGGAGGAATTACAGGATATACTGGTATATCCCAACGCAGAGGATAAAAACACACCAAAGATAAGGGTTGTTCCATATGGTAAGGGAAAAGAAATAGTGGATGCACAGAAGGTAGAAGTGAGAAAACGCATTCAGATGAGAAGTACTTTTCTCATGTTCACTTTCTTCCTCATTATGGGTATGGGTTTTATTTATGCATTACAATTCAGTCCAGTTAAAATAGAGTATATTTTTTTGTCAATGATTGCTGCTACGCTTTTACTTTTAGTGTTCAGATGGATGATGCCGAAGGAGGAGGCGATGATGCCGAAGTTGCTTGTTTCCAATTTCGGGCGTGAGACGGCACCTTACATAGATGCAACGGGAGCGCATTCCGGGGCTCTGCTCGGCGATGTCAGGCATGACCCATACCAGTCAGGTGGGTTGGAGACGCCGGCACACGACAGGGTAGAGGCGGGCGCTATCCATAAGGCGCATAAAGGTGTTCTTTTCATTGATGAGATAAACACGCTGAGGATAGAAGCGCAGCAAAACCTGCTCACTGCGATGCAGGAGAAGGAGTATCCGATAACAGGGCAATCAGAGAGAAGTGCCGGAGCTATGGTGAAAACAGAGCCGGTGCCATGTGATTTCATCATGATCGCTGCTGGCAATCTGGATGCCGTAGCTGGTATGCACCCTGCCCTCCGTTCTCGAATCAAGGGATATGGATACGAGATATACATGAAAGATACGATGGACGATACCCCGGAGAACAGGAAAAAACTTGTCAGGTTCATTGCTCAGGAAGTGAAGCGGGACAAAAAGATACCTCACTTTGATAGAAGCGGTGTGGAAGAGATAATAAGGGAAGCGCGAAGAAGAGCGGGCAGGAAAGGGCATCTTACTTTGATATTAAGGGACCTGGGCGGATTGGTGCGTGTTGCAGGGGATATTGCTCGTGCCGAAGGTGCTAAATATACAAATGGCGAGCATGTGATAAAAGCAAAGGCGATGGCAAAATCCGTGGAGCAGCAGGTGGCTGATGAATATCTGGAGCAAAAGAAGGACTATAAATTGTTTAAAACCGAGGGATTTGAGATAGGCAAGGTAAATGGACTCGCAGTAGTGGGCGATTCGGGAGTTATGCTCCCAATAATCGCAGAAGTTACACCAGCGCAATCAAAGGAGGAGGGAAGGGTAATAGCAACTGGTAGATTGCAGGAAATAGCACAGGAAGCAGTGCAAAACGTCTCCGCGGTGTTCAAGAAGTTCACGGGGAAGAACATATCCACGAAAGACATCCATATTCAATTTGTAGGTACGCACGAAGGAGTAGAGGGCGATTCCGCCTCTATTTCTGTTGCCACTGCGGTCATTTCTTCTTTGGAGAATATTCCGGTGGACCAGAGTGTAGCGATGACAGGTTCTTTGTCCGTGCGAGGTGATGTGTTGCCGGTAGGAGGAATAACGCCGAAGGTGGAGGCTGCTGCACAGGCAGGCATTAAAGAAGTATTGATTCCACAGTCAAACCTGAATGACGTGCTCATCGAAGAGAGGTATAAGGATAAGGTGAAAATAATACCTGTGGTAACAATAGAGGACGTGCTTGAACATGTCTTAGTGGGTAAACTGAAGAAGAAGTTCATAGAGAAGATAAAGAGTTTCACAACTGGCGTGGAGAAGATTATCCCGGAAAGCGTTGTGGATAAACGAGTGATTCAGCATTAAAACTTTCTTTTAAAAAGAAAGTTTTATCAAAGAAACTTATATCGCTTTCTTTAGTATCAGAATTCCATAACCTCAGGAATCCCCAGCCGGTTTACGAGCTCAAAAAGAAGCTTCTGCTTGAAATTTGAGTACGCGACCTTATTAGGAACTGCTATTGCCATCTTCCGTTCAGATAATTTTGGATATGCGTCTTTAAACACAACATCGATTTGCCTGATCCATTTTGGTATGCGCTCGGTTATAAAGACCACCGGAAAGTCTTTCCATTCCCTTGCTTCATACCTCGATAAGCAATCAGTAATTACAAAAGAAAGTGTATCATGCTCTACAAGCGCATTGCCTGTGATAAACATAAGGGTGTCATCGGGTGTGAACTCGCTGAAATATCCTACCGTATCCTCTACTTTTTCACTCCCGGGTATGCCAAGAGTCTCAGCAAGTTCTTCTTTTCGCTTTTCACGCTCCATTCTCCGCCTCGCATCCTCTATAAGTTTTTCTATCTCTTTCTCAACCGTCTTTTTAATAGGCATCTCAGCCAGTTTATTCGTTTTCCAATCACTTACTCTTTCCTTAACTTCTTTTATTTCATCCTCCCTCTGGATTAACTTCAGAAATTCTGTCGCCTGTCTCTTCCCATACACACAGAGATTCTCCTTAATAAACTCCTCTGCCAATGAGCTGAAGACCGCAGGAGAGAACATCTCGGAGATCTCGCTTTTTATAATTTCATATTGTGAGAACTCGCCGATTCCATGCATGCCCATTTTCAAAAGTAATTCTATCATTTTCAGTGCAGCGGCATTTCCTTCTTTCACCGCTTTTTCAAAATATTCCGATAAGTCGGATGGCTGAGGTGAAAATCCGGCTGCGATTTCGTTGAAAACCTCTTCATAGCCCGACAAGCAAAGATATTCCTTATAAGTACCTATTTTTAGAATACGTTCTCTTCTAAGCAGTTTTAACAAATCTTTACAATCCTTTCCTGTCATTGCACGGAAGTTTTTCTCAAGTGCTTCTTCTGTTGTATATCCTTTCAATGGATAAAATATCCCCAGCAGCGTCTTCATATCCTCATTTGCCTCTACTAACCTCAAAATAGTGCTTCTATACTCATCGGGAAACATTTCTTTCACCTCCCACACTACCGTTTTCACCCAACAACTGGTCCACGAGCCATTCGGCATCGAACTTCCTCAGATCCTCATATCCCTGTCCTGTGCCTAAGAATAAAATGGGTTTAGAAGTAGAATGAGCGATGGAAATAGCAGTGCCTCCTTTCGCATCTATGTCTACTTTTGTCATGATGGAAGCATCGATTCCTACGACTTCGTCGAATTTCTTCGCTCTTTCTACTGCATCGTTCCCTGCTGTCGCTTCATCAACAAATATCACCAGGTCGGGCTTTGTCACCCGGCATATCTTCTTCAACTGTTCCATGAGATTTATGGAAGTATGCATTCTGCCTGCGGTATCTGCCAAAACCACATCTTTTCTATTCGCCTTCGCATATTTCATCGCATCATATACAACCGCGGCAGGGTCTGCACCGTATTGATGCTTTATCACTTTTATTCCCAAATTAGATGCGTGCTCTTCTATTTGTTCCGTTGCACCAGCCCTGTAAGTATCCGCAGATGCAATCACCACCGAATGACCGCCACCGAGTAACTTCTTCGCCACCTTTGCAATACTCGTTGTCTTTCCAGTGCCATTCACGCCGACAAAAACGATATTTACTGGCTTATCCCTTTTATTCACGAACTCCTCAAGATCCAGTTTCTCACCGTGAAAAACCTTTAACAGCGCATCTTTTATTGCTCCTTTCACTAATTCTCCAGTACTCACGCTCCATTTCTTACTCTTGCCCACCAATTCTGACCTCACCCCAGAAATCAACTCCTCAACTACGGATAGTGCAACGTCACTCTCCAATAACGCGGTCTCCAGCTCCTCCAGAGGCTCATTCAAATCTTTATTTGTCAATATCGTTTCTCCCTCTAATAGCGCCTTCCCTTTCTCTGTTATTTTCTTCTCGACGGCTTTAGAGAAGTCCCGTAGCTTATTCCTCAGTTTGTCGAACATTTTTTGTTTCGTTAAGATCAGACTTTATCTTCCCGCGCCAGCCCCACTGCTGCCTGCGGATGCGATTTCTTGCAGCCTCGTCTGTATTTTCTGTGCCTCCTGCTCCATCCTTTGCAATACTCCAGTCATTTCACGCTGCGAATTCTCTAACTCCTTCTTTTTTTCCTCAAGATACTCCATTGAAGAATCAGGGTCTTTTTCCGCACTCACGCCCCCTCCTATTCTAACTATTATTTTATCGGTATTGCTGAGTGTAGCGTAAACAGAAGAGTTAGCTCCTATTGGCACTATCAGTTCGTCTCCCGCTTTCATGCGCTTCAACTGTTTTATCGTCTCAATCGCCTTCTCATGCTCTCCAATCGCCTGTCGGACAAAAATCAGTTCCTGAGACGTCGTCTCGGCTTGCGCCTGGTACTGTCGCAATCTTAAAATCAGAGATTGCACCTCTGCTTGCTGCTCCTGCTCCCTCCTTCTTTCAGTTAGCTCTCTTTCTTCCATTTTTATCGCCTTTTTCTTCAGGTATTATTTATTACATCACTTCTTCTTTAAAACCTTTAAGAAAAAATTTTTATTAAAATAGATAATTGTTTCTCAAATAATGAAAATAAAAGGTAGAAGCATCTCAAAAGGAGTAGCCACCGGAGAAGCGTTAATTTCAAAGCAGAAAATTTCATTCCTCGGTGCAGTAGATCCTGCCACTGGTATCATCGTGGATAAATCACTTGATGTCTATGGAAAAGAAATAACAAATCGTATTTTGATATTCCCTGGGGGTAAAGGCTCAACGGTTGGCTCTTATATAATATACCTGCTTAAGAAGCATGGAAAAAGTCCATGTGCCATGATTAGTCACAGGGCAGATACAATAGTGGCAGTGGGGGCGATCATAGCAGAGATACCGGTTGTTGATTCGCTTGAGATTGACCCAATTGAAGGCGAACTGATACAGGACGGACAGGAGGTGCTTGTGAATGGAACCGGAGGCTACATTGAATTTTGAAATGCGAAAAACGTTGGAAAAGCAGAGATACCACTTTGTAGGCACGCACAAGCATAGTGCGGTAAAAACATGTTTATGGCTGTGGAAATCAATAAGAGGGGAGGGAAATTGCTATAAGGGCAAATTTTACGGTATCAGTGCGCACAGATGTGTTCAGATGACGCCCTCTATTTTCTGCAACCAGCGGTGTGTCCATTGTTGGCGTCCTCTTGAAGCTTTCACGATAGGAACAGAGCCAGATCTAAAGGAACAGCCAATCGAATGGGATTCTCCGGAAGAGATAGTAGAAGGATGCATAAAAGAACAAAAAAGGCTTATTTCGGGGTTTAAAGGCTCACCAAAGACAAACCGCAATGCCTTTGCGGAAGCTGAGGTTCCAAAGCATGCTGCTATTTCACTCATAGGTGAGCCTACTTTGTATCCCTTTTTAAAGGAGCTTATACAGGAATTTCATTCGTATGGCATGACAACTTTTGTGGTGACGAATGGCACGAATCCGGACATGCTGCGAGCAATAAGCCCATCTCAGTTGTATCTATCCTTGAATGCACCAAATGAAGCCATTTATAAAAAGGTTTCACATGCTGACTACTGGTCCCGGATAAACGAATCGCTGGCAGAGATGAAAGCGAAGAAAGGAAAAACGAGAACTGTCATAAGAATCACCTGCATAAAAGGACTGAATATGGTGAATCCGGATGGATATGCAGAATTGTTAAAAAGAGCCAATCCAGATTTTGTAGAAGTGAAAGCATATATGCACATAGGATATTCAAGAAAACGGTTGCCTCGTGAAGCTATGCCTACGCATTCGCAGGTGAAACAATTTGCAAGCGAAATTACGGAACAGTTGGTTCATTATAAGATTGTAGATGAATCGGAGATAAGCCGGGTGATTCTTATGGCTTATAATAGCTCAACCCGCTCTAACAGCGCTTCAAGAGGAACCGAATGCGATTGCACCCCTGCCACTTCGTATGCATCCGCGCCCATTGCCAGCGCAATAAGCTGAGCATAATTTATAACTGGCAGTCCAAGTTCCAGACCGCTTTCCTTTTCAATGTGTTCCTGGTTTCTATCCAGTGTCATCTGGCACCCTGGACAAGCTACAAGAACAACATCCGCTCCTGCCTCTTTAGCAGATAGCAGCTTTCTTTGCGCAATTTCTCTTGTAAGGTACCTTCGTTCTTCTTCTATTGTATGACCAAAGCCCATACCACAGCATAAGCTCTTTTCCGCATACTCAACAGGCTCTGCTCCAGTAACTAAAACAAGCTCATCCAATAAATTCGGTATCGCGGATTTCCTGAACATCTTCGTATAATGGCAGCCATTATGCGTAGCAACTCTTAGACCAGCAAGGCTATGCTTGCTACGCTTGCTATGCTTTATTTCCTCTTTTATCCTATCTCTTTGCGCCCATAGTATTTCTGAAACGTGGGCTATATTGACCCCTCCTTTGTATTTCCTGTTCACTTTGCTCAATACTTCTTCATTTACCTGCCTCCCTATTTCACTATTCAAAATCCCTGCTGACTCCGTAAGCACACCGTAACTTGTTTGACAGACCGGCGCTAAATTCGGATACCCTGCTTCTTCTGCCAGTGCGAAATTCCTTGCATTTACCGCGAGCATTGTGGAAAAAGGTATTTTATCACCGTAATAAGCAAATCCCGTACATGTTGAGTGCGCAGGGTCGTCCATATAATCAATGCCAAGCAGGTCAAATATGTATTTTATACTCGTGGTAATACCGGGATAGTGTGCGTCACCGATACAACTGTGGAACAAATAGATTTTGCTCTCGGGAATACATTTCTTTACTTCTTCGTTTTCTTTTCCTTTTTTGATTTTTTTATACTCTGTTCTATCTACAATTCCCCTTATCTCATCAAGCGATTCCTGAGGTATATCTCGATACAGCCCTTCAAGTCCAAGCTCAGACCGCGTCTTTTTCATGTTATTGTATATCTTTTCCCAAGAAGAGCCCCATTCCGGAAACTTATCCGGAGAATGAGTATCCAGTGTCACACATAAACCGGTATCGTAAAACGAATTGCAATGTATCTCTTCCTGACATTTTAACTTCTCGCTCTCGTTTTCCCTTAAAAACTTTACTATGTCCGCTACACAATTACCTTTTCTGCAAGCGTATTCACAGGCGTGGCAAGAAAAGCACTTTTCTAATGGATAATCCTCGATATCCCTCCCTGAGATAAGACACTCTACTAATCTTCTCGGATTGTATCTCTTATCTAATGAGGCTGCGGTGCATACCGAAGTGCACGCACCACATTGAATGCAAGAATAAAAATTAGTGATACGGGGGTCTGTAAGTAGCCAGCGTATCCTGATTTTTCCCAGGTCTTCTATACAATCAAGCATTTTTTTATACATAAATCTTCTTTCCGTGGTATCGCTATTTAAATTTTTCTATTTTTGTCTATTAAATTGCCTTATTGTATAGTAAGCTACCAAAAAGTATAAATAAAGAGAAATCTTTTATACTATAAGATATGAGCATCGTTGACGATATAGTAACTGAAATCTTCAGGCATAACAAAGAACTGCCCGCATTATTGGCAAAAACAATCAAACAGAGACTCGGCGTTAGCATAGGAGAATTCAGCGAAAAGTCAGGGATACCGGCAAGCACACTTTACAAAATCCTTTCCGGCGAGCGTGATCCGAACCTGCGCACCTTCAGGAGGATATTAACCACGATAAGAGAGATAGAAAGAGGGTATGCGAAAAAGAAGAAGAAATTTATCGCTATGATCTGCTCTCGAGGTTGTTTGGAGGTGTTGGAAAAAACAACAATAACCGCTGGAAGAGAGACTTTTGACATCAAAGAATATTCAGTAGCGAGCATCGAAGAGGCAATAATCGGAGCGATAAAAGCGGAGAGGGATGGTGCATCCGCACTTGTATGTGCACCCATTGTCAGCTCTACGGTTGAAAAGGTGGTTAATATTCCGGTGGCAACGATAAGGCCGGGTTCGAGTGTGGTAAGGGCAGTTGAACTGGCAGCGAAGAAAGCAAGTTAAATTAAACAAATAGGGAGGTAAGAGAAAGAGATGAAAAAAGAACTGATGGAGATACTCGCCTGTCCAATATGCAAGGGCGATTTGGAATTGAGTATAGAAGAAGAGGATGAAAAAGGAGAGGTAATAGTTGGAAGCTTATATTGCGGGAAATGTGACCAGCGGTATCCCATAGAGGAAGGTATTCCTAATCTATTGCCCCCTGAGCTGAGACCGGAGTCCGAGTAAATCGTCGCAGGTAATCATGACAAGAAGGTGAAATGGAAAGGATACAACAAAGAATATACCTGAGCAGAAAGAGTTTGAATTCAATCGAATTTGAACACGAGGTATTGAGTATCCCGCTGAGAGCAGGGGAGGAGACGAGCTTCGAGATGCTTGTAGTCAACCATGGAGAGCCAACGCATGTGCATTTCTCACTTGGCGAAGAGATAAAAGACAAGGTAATGATATTGCAGGATAAGGTCTATGTAATAGACAAGGAGAAGGTAGCAGCGATTGTAAAACTGCCGAAGAGCTATGCAGGTGCGGTAGCTGAGTTATGCGCAGGAGAAATATTCATCAGTACCGGATATGGAGCGACAAAGAAGAGTTTTTCCCTGGAAATAGTAGAGATAGAGGGGAAGGAAGAGGAAGAAAAAATAGCGGGAGAGAAGATAGAGGAAGGAATGGAGGAAAAGAGGATAGTGGAGAGAGAAGTTACAGTATCACCTGAGAGGATGGCTCTTTTAAGAAGATTGACGGTATCAACGGAGGCAATGGCTTTATTTTTTATTTTTGTCATTGTAGTGTTCACTTTTCCCGTGTATTCTTTTATTTTTGCTTTAATTGCCTCCATGATCTTTATTTTCATCGTCATTTATAATTTGTAAAAAAACCACAGGATTTCACCAGATTGACCTTTTCCAAAGAAAGTTTCTTAAAAAGACACTAAACAAATACTATAAGTGAGAACGACCAGAGATGAAATATATAGTGGTAACCGGGGGCGTAATGAGCGGGCTTGGAAAGGGCATCACTATGGCTTCCATCGGTAGAATACTGAAGAATCACGGATACAAGATTGTGCCAATAAAAATCGACCCTTATATAAACATAGATGCTGGCACGATGAATCCATATCAGCATGGAGAAGTGTATGTTTTGGCGGATGGTGCTGAGGTCGACCTTGATTTAGGTCATTACGAAAGGTTCATGGATGTAGACTTAAGGAGGGAGCATAATATAACCACTGGAGTCGTTTATTCTGCTGTGATAGAGCGGGAAAGGAAAGGTGAATATTTAGGACAGACAGTGCAGATAATTCCACATGTGACAAATGAGATAAAGGCACGGATAAGAGGAGTCGCGGAGAAAAGCGGTGCAGATATATGCCTGGTGGAAATAGGCGGAACGGTTGGCGATATAGAGAGCATGCCATTTCTTGAAGCTGTCAGACAGATGAAATTGGAAGAGCATGAGAATGACTTCCTCTTTGTTCACGTTACTTTAGTCCCTTTCACAACGATGCGCGAGCAAAAAACGAAGCCTACACAGCACTCTGTGAAGGCGCTCCGTGAATTAGGACTTCAACCCGATATAATCGTATGCAGGGGCAAAGAAGCGTTAAAAGAGGATGTGAAAGAGAAAATAGCAATGTTCTGTAATGTAAGCCCAGAAGCCGTGATCAGTGCACCGGATACAGAGGACATATACGAGGTGCCACTATTGCTTGAACGAGAGGGCATTTTCTTTTATATAATGGAAAGGATGCAGTTAGAGCAGTCAAAGGAGGACCCAGCATGGGGGAAGATGGTAGAGAGGCGGAAAAAATCGGCTTCTGGAGATAAGCTTATAAGGATAGCAATAGTGGGGAAGTATGCGGAGTTGGAGGATTCATATTTGAGCATAAAAGAAGCGATAAAGCATGCTGCTACGGAGTTAGAATGTAGAGTAGATACGAAATGGATAGAAGCGGAGGACTTAGAGGAAGAAAAAGAGATAGGCTCGTTTTTTGATGACGTTCATGGAATACTTGTTCCAGGAGGTTTTGGCGTTCGCGGTGCGGAAGGAAAAATAAAGTCAATAGAATATGCGCGCGAGAATAAGATTCCATTTCTTGGTTTGTGCTTTGGGTTCCAATTAGCGGTGATAGAAGCAGCGAGGAACGTTGCAGGATTGAAGGATGCGAATAGTTCTGAACTTTGTGAAACACCACATCCTGTGATAGACCTGTTGGAAGAACAAAGAGAAGTGGTTGAAAAGGGAGGAACAATGCGGCTGGGCGATTATGAAGTATTCGTAAGGAGGGATACGTTAGCGGAGAGGATATACAGGGAAAATAAGATAGTAGAAAGACACAGGCATCGGTATGAGGTAAATCCTGCGTATATAGAGCAGATAGAAAGAGAAGGGGTGATTTTTTCAGGCACCGACAGAAGTGGCACGAGAATGGAGATATTGGAGATTTCTCCGGATATGCATCCTTTTTTCCTCGCTACTCAGTTTCATCCTGAATTTCGGTCGAGACCAAATAAGCCTTCGCCACCGTTTAAGGCATTTTTGGAGGGTTGTATGCAGAAACATTGATTAACCGGCTAAGCCTCTAACGCTCTAAACCGCTAAACAAAAGCTCCTTCACTTTTCTGACTGCATCCACAGCATCTTTGCCGTAGGCGTCAGCACCAATACCTTCTGCGTATTCCTGACTGATTGCCCCGCCACCAACTATTATCTTTGCCCTCAGACCCTCTGCTCTGAAATACCGTATGACTTCTGCCATATATTCCCTGGTAGTTGTCAGTAATGCAGACATTGCGAGAATATCAGCTCCGTTTTCTCGTACGGCTTCTGCATATTTTTCCTTGTCAACATCTGTTCCCAAATCAATGACCTCGAAGCCCTCGGAGGATAACATTATATCGACTATCTCTTTCCCTATGTCGTGCACGTCTCCTTTGACCGTTCCGATAACGACAGTTCCTATTTTGTTATGCAACTTTGGTTTTGTCTTTCTCTTTAACTCTTCTTGCAGCAGTGGCTTAAGAATCTGTAATGCTTTTTTCGCATTCCATCCGGAAACCATCAGTTCAGCATCGAAATATATCTCCTTATATCCTTTCCCGATTTCCCTCAAGCCAAGAGTCATCTCGTCAATGATTTTGTACGGGTTCGTTCCATTGCTCAACCTCTCTTCGCAGAATGCTTCTATTTTCTTCTTTCTCACGTCAAGCAGTGCGTCAAGTATTGCTATTTTGTAGTCCATAGAATTAAGATAATATGGCTAAAGGCTTTAAGATTATAAAAATTTAGAATAGAAATCGTACTCGGTAAGTTCTATGGCGCACCTATCTCTTCTATCTCTACAATTTTTCGTCTGCTTTTAGCGCCCGAAACGATTCTTACGTTGGCGTTAAAGTATTTTGACAGTAACTTAATAACCGCTCTATTTGCTTTGCCTTTTGTTGCTGGCTCTTTTACTCTTATTACCAATGGTTCAGCCGCAATTATCTCCTCCACATCTGAATTGGGAACGACTTTTATCACGATTTTTTTCATCAGCGAATCCATTTATTAGTGGTATTTAAAAATTGCTCATCCCCACATTTCATCGTAATATTTTAATGGGGATACACACTTAAAAAATCTCGTAGAGATTGATGAAATTTACGTTACCGCTGGCGAGAAAGTAGGGGAACATATTAAAAATGTCAAAGAGCATAGAACAGTTAATCATTCGGAAGAATACGTAAAGGATGGCGTGCATGTGAATACCGCTGAAAAACGGCATAGATTTTTGAGATCATGGTTGAGAAAATTCAGAGGTGTGTCAAAACACTATTTAGACAAGTATCTGTCTTTCTTTGAACTTTCATTTAACCGAAGGAGCTTCGGTTTCGCATGGTTATATTGTGCCCGATGAGTTAAGGGGATGAGCGTCTATTTTTTACTGAGCGTTAAATTCAGGAAAGGTAACTCCTCCTTTTTTCTGTAAACCAGAGCTTGACATATTGCGATCAGGTTGCCTCCCTCATTTTCGACGTTGATCGTGTACGTTCCGATTCTGCCGGACCTGCTCACTTCTTTCGCTTCCGCGTATAAGACGTCTCCCGGCGAAGCGGGTTTTATATAGGTAATATTCATACTGAGCGCGACCGCAGCGGTTCCATGTGAGTTCGCAGCCGTTTCAAATGCTTCATCAATCAGAGAAAATATCGCCCCTCCATGTGCCATACCAAAAATATTCTCCATATCTCCTTTAAATTCCATTTTAACTTTTGAATACCCTTCATCCAATTTTATCAGTTCCATTCCCATTTTCTTTGCATAGGGCTCCTCTCTGACCCGCTTAATTATTGCATCGAAAATTTTGTCTTTATCCTCCATTTTCATGCCCCCCTACAACTTAGCTGGGTAATATATCTGTCCATATACATAAAAGTAAGTAACTCAACTTTATCATAAAAAAATAGAAAAGTTTAAATAACCCTCGAATCTTAACTGTGACCATAAAAAATAAGCGAGGTGTTTGATGATGAACAAGAAGTATGGGATTTTATTTGCTGTGTTAGTGTTTTCAGCGTTGATTGCAGGTTGTGTGCAGCCGCCAGAAGGAGAAGTAAAAGAGATAAAGATAGGGATAGTCGCTCCTTTGACTGGTGGAGCGAGCACAACAGGGACTGATATGTGGCAGTCTGCGGTATTGGCGGCAGAGGAGATAAACGCCAGGGGCGGGGTTAACGTTAGCGGCGTTGATATGCAGATTACACTCGTCAAGGGGGACACGGAAACGAGCAGGGAAGGCGGTGTTAAGGCAGTAACGAAGCTCATAACGGAGGATAAGGTTGACTTATTGATCGGGGGGTTTTCGAGCGGTATAACGTATGCTGACCAGGTTGTTGCATCAGAACATAAAGTGCCCTTTATAATTACCGGTGCATCCTCTCCGATAATAACGAGAAGGACGGATATAGACACATCCTACTTCTTTCATCACTGTCCTACAACAGACGACTATCCAGAAGCGACTCTGCTTTTTGTCAATGATGTAGTAAAGCCCATGATTTACGAGCGATTCAATTTTTCAGCGGACAGACCTCTCAGGTTAGGGGTTCTATACCAGGACAGCAAATATGGCGAGGGCGTTTACGAGGGTATTAAAAAGGCGATAGAGAAACACAACCTCGGGATAGAGATAGTTTCAGCAGAGAAATTTAAGATGAGTGAGACGGACTTCAGAACTGCGCTAACGGTAATAAAGGAATCTAAACCGGATGTTGTATATCCTGCTGCATTCCTTAACGAGCAGACGCTCATAGTGGCTCAGGGAAGGAAAGACGTCGGCCTGGATACTATCTATCTCTCAGTCGAGTGTAATGACGACCCGGACTATTATACCGGGGTGGAGCGATGGGGAGAATACTCGATACAGGAGAGCAGATTTAGCCCCTACGCCATTCCATCAGGACCAATCCACGATGCAGTCGGGAAATTCAAGGAGGACTTTAAGAACAAGTGGGGTACATCCCCGAGTATGATGGGAGCATCAACCTACGAGGGTGTTTATGTCGCGGCTGAAGCGATTAAGAACGCCGGTACTCTGGATAAGGAAAAGGTCAGGGCTTCATTGGCAGAGCTCGCGATGCCACAGATTATAGAGGTGATGCAGAATGGTGTGATAACCTTTTCGCCAGATTACAGAGAGAGTAAATTCGAGCTTTACATGGAGCAGCTTAGGTGGGATGAAACAGCCGGCGAGACGAGACCGGAGATAGTGTGGCCAGAGAGCATAAAAGAAACCGATTTTGTACTCCCGGATTGGTACGAGTCCGGGAGCTCGTAATTTTTTTTTCTTTTTATTTTTTATTCCATATTCAAAACTATGGACCTTAGCGTTTTACTACAGATTTTAGTATGGGGTCTTTATGCTGGCTGCATTTACATTCTCTTAGCGATAGGGCTGAACCTGATTTTCGGCGTTATGAAGGTCGTGAACTTCGCACATGGTGAGTTGCTAATGCTGGGTGCTTATGCAGCCTTCTGGATTTACACCCTTTCAGGGATTAACCCGTACCTAATCATTGCGTTAGCCATGATTCTTCTTGGCATTATCGGAGTTTTCATTGAAAGACTTTGCTTCCGACCGATAATGGGTACAGGGAAGTTAAACGAGATCTTTCTCAGTCTTGGATTGATCTATCTGTTTCAGAATTTAGCGGCTTTGTTATGGACAACGGGCTCAAGGTCTATTCATAGCCCATACAGTGACGTGTCCGTTTCCATAGGCTCTATTCGGCTGCCACTGGATTATATCATCATTATCGTATTTACGATTCTATTTCTAATTGCCTTTCAACTCTTCATGAAGAGAACCACCCTCGGGAGAGCGATGCGTGCCACAAGCCAGAACCGGGAGGCAGCGGCTTTAATGGGCATTCATGTGGAGCGGATGGACATGCTCAGTTTTGCATTGGGTTCTGCGCTTGCAGCAGCGGCTGGTAGCTTATGGTTGATAAGTGGTCAGATAGCGAACCCGTATATGGGTTCAATCCCGGCAATAAAAGCTTTTGCAGTTATAATCATCGGTGGGCTCGGCAGTATACCAGGGGCTATTGTTGCAGGTCTGACCCTGGGTATAGCAGAAAACGTTCTGCCGTTATTCATACAATCCTTTGTAGGTTTATTCGGCGTTTCAATGTCGTTCACAGCGTGGAAGGATACGATAGCTTTCTTTATCTTAATCATAGTTCTTGTAATAAGACCGACTGGCATATTCGGGGAGAAGGGAGAGTAGGACAGGGTGAAATTGGATAGGATAAACATAAAAACCGGGATTGGAATTGTTTCGTTGATTCTGGCATTTATAGTACCCGTGATTTTGGGAATCAATCAGTATTTGCTGACGGTTTTGATTATAACGCTTGTGTTTATCATATACTCATCAGCATGGAATCTGCTCGCTCTTTCAGGTCAGGCTTCGCTGGGGCATGCAGCTTTTTTCGGTATTGGGGGTTATGTGTCGGCTATAATAACAAATAGTCTTGGTCTGCCACCGATTGTAGCAATATTTGTCGGAGGTTTTTTTGCTGCGTTTATAGGCATTCTGATAGGCTTTACCTGTATAAGGATGAGGGAGTGGTTCCTCGCCATGGTAACCTTCGGGTTTGCGATTATAGCTCATACGATAACCACGGAGCTTCCATGGCTTACCGGAGGCTGGGATGGTATCCCCGCGAAGAGATTGATTTCTGTAACGATAACAAATTATATCATGTACGAGTATTACATCATGCTACTTATAGCGGTTGCTGTGGTCGTCATAATCTACCAGCTAACGAAATCGAGGATGGGGCTCGCTCTGGAGGCAATAAGGGAGAACGAGCTTGAGGCAAAGGTGATGGGCATCAATGTAACAAAGTATAAGCTAATGGCGTTTGCCGTAAGCGCCTTCTTCACTGGGATTGCCGGTGCATTAGAGATACACCATTTTGGGTATATAACCCCTGAGGTCTATGGTATGGATATATCGTTCTGGCCGATAATATACTCTATAAGTGGCGGTCTCTTCACCATCGGTGGTCCAATACTTGGTACAATCGTAATTACATTTATATGGGAGATTCTGCGAACTTTCGGTTTGATGTATGAGCGATTTATATTGATTGGCGTGATACTCATTCTTATTGTGATCTTCCTGCCGAGGGGGCTTGTGTCTATTCCTGAGAAGATAAAGCGATCACATCCCTAAGTAAGCCTCCTTCACGTATTTGTCACTCAGAAGCTCAAAGCCTTTTCCTTCTAATATAGTTCTACCCTTTTCCAGAACGTATGCGCGGTCTGAGAGCCCAAGCGCATGATGTACGTTCTGTTCCACAAGCAATATGGTAACGCCTTCTTCATTCAGCTTTTTTATTATATCGAATACCTGTAATACGAGCACTGGAGCTAATCCGAGGGATGGCTCATCCAGCATCAGAAGCTTTGGTTTTGACATCAGAGCGCGTGCAATAGCAAGCATCTGCTGCTCTCCCCCGCTCATCGTTCCTGCGAGCTGTTTTTTCCTTTCTTCGAGTTTCGGGAAGAGTTTGAAGACCCAATCGAGACTTTCATCGCGTAAATCCTTTGCTCTTGCTCTTGGCACATATGCACCAAGTATGAGGTTTTCAAGGACGCTCATCTTTGGGAATATCTCTCTGCCCTCAGGGACGAGAGAGATCCCCGCAGCCACTACCTTGTATGCTGGTAGTCCTCCAATACTTTTGTCCATGAACCTGATACTGCCTGACCTTGACTTAAGCAGACCCTGGATAGTCTTTACAGTGGTTGACTTCCCTGCTCCGTTAGAACCGAGGAGGGTTACGATTTCCCCCTCGTTAATATTAAAGGAGACGTCCCATAGCACCTGTACCTTATCGTAAGCAACATTTAATCCCTTTATCTCAAGCATAATCATCACATATATGTTTTTTCTCCAAGATATGAGCTTATAACCTTTTCATCCGCAGCTATTTCGGCGGGTGTTCCTTCCGCTATTTTTTCTCCGTGATGCAGAACAACAATACTGTCGGAGACATTCATTATCACCTTCATAACATGCTCTACCATAAGTATTGTTATTCCCGAGTCGCGGATTTTCTGTATCAGTGAGATTGCAGCGTTGCTTTCTTTCGGATTTAGCCCAGTTGTTACCTCGTCTAACAGGAGTAGTTTCGGGTCGGTCGCAAGAGCTCTTGCAAGCTGTACCCGTTTAAGCTCTACGATATTAAGGTTTTTCACAGGGTAATTTATTTTGTTCATCGGGTAGCCGACGAATTCAAGATGCTTTTCTGCTTTTTCTCTGGCTTCCTTCATGCTGATTTTCTCTGAATTACCGAACAAGGCTCCTACAAGGACGTTTTGAGATGCCGAGAGTTCAGGAAAAGAGTGTACAAGCTGGAATGTCTTAGCGATTCCCAGTTTACATACTTTATTGGGACTCAGGTTCGTTATATCCAACCCGTCGAAGATGATAGAGCCTGAGCTGGGCAGATAGACGCCGCTCACGACATTCAGGAGCGTTGATTTTCCCGCGCCATTCGGGCCCACAAGACCGACTATCGCTCCCTTCTGTATTCTAAAGCTGACGTCCTTGATGGCTGTTAGGCGGTCAAAGTGCTTGCTCACTTTTTTTATGGAGAGCATGTGTCATTACGTTTGTGTTATAGATACGAATATATAAAAAACTTGCGTATTTTAAGACAGAAACGGAAGACCATATCTGACAATTGCATTTAAGGCAAAAGGCAACTACGAATATTTCTGCGATTAAGTTTTTTAATAACTAAGAGAAATAGGAGTATGAGGTACGAGTCAGATACGCGTATCACAGGAACCCTGAAAAAAGTCCCGTGGTGTAGCGGTCAAGCATACCGGCCCTTGGAGCCTGTGACGGGGGTTCGAATCCTCCCGGGACTATTTAAGCACATCCAGCATCGCAACTCTTTCCAACACCAGCATCTTTAACTTTGACTTGCCCACTGCCTTTAACTCTGCCTCTGTTATGTCAAAGAACTTCTTTATTTTCTCTTTTTTATTCTCATTATACTCTAACTCCAACTCTAGGATTGGCTCTTCTTGAATCCCTATTTTTCCCTTTATTTCCTCAGCAACCATTTCCAAATCTCCTCGTACTCGCGCAGAAGCATCAACAATAACGATTGCAACTCTTTTCTCGGCTTCTGACACAGAAACGCCCATCGCCAATGCTCTTTCTATCTGCCTTCTTCCTGCGGCATATAAAAGAATCTCCAAGCCAATATCGCTCGTTATATTCCTTTTCATCGCCGTAGCTCTTATTGCTTTTTTCACCGCTGATATTATATGCTCTCCCCCAGCTATCAGCTCCGCATCCATAGCTTGTATGGTCACGTCGTATTCATGTGCGATATTTTTCAACGAAGAGAGAAAATCATCTATGTTGGATATGCCAACTTTACCAACAATTATTTTGTAGTTTAATGGCGTCTCCATTCATTTCTCCCACTTATTCTTTTGGATTAGATAAACCCCCTCTCCAACAGCACCTCTGCATTCAATATGGATGCACCCGCAGCACCTCTTATCGTATTGTGACCCTGTGCAATATACTTCACCTCATTCTCCATTCTCCCTGCTCTTATTCTTCCTACGGATACACTCATCCCTCGCCCTGCATCACGGTCTAACTTCGGCTGTGGTCTATCCCGCTCCTCCCGCAATATTATAGCCTTTTCTGGAGCAAAGGGTGTGTTTATATCTGTGGTGAAGTTCTTAAACGCCTTTTTCACTTCTTCTTCACTTACGCTTTCCGCAAACTTAACCCACACCGCTTCTGTATGACCATCCATCACTGGAACACGATGGCAAGAAGCACATACGGTGAATGCTGCGTTTTTTATCTCAGATTTTTCCATTGTGCCGAGTATCTTCTGGGGTTCACTTTCCATCTTATCCTCTTCTTTTTCTATAAACGGTATCACATTATCCATTATTGCCATCGAAGGCACACCTGCATACCCGGCACCTGATACCGCCTGCATGGTTGAAACTCGCACCTCCTTTATCCCATACCTCATTAATGGTTTCAAACTCAAAGTAAGCACAATTGCCGAGCAGTTGGGATTCGTCATAATGAAACCATCCCAGCCCCGCCTTTCTTTTTGCACCACTATCAATGCTAAGTGGTCAGCATTTATCTCTGGAATAACCAGAGGTACATCGGGTTCCATTCTATGTACCGATACATTACTGGAAATTGCATAACCCGCCTGTGCGCATCTCTTCTCCACTTCGCTTGCAATTGATCCCGGCACAGCGGAAAACATAACCACTATATCTTCATTCTCTGAAGCATCCACATCGTCCATAGATTTCACCACCATCTCCGCTGCTTCCTCCGGCATCTCATACGGAAGAAACCACTTTGCCACTTCTTTGTATTTCTTACCCGCGCTTTTTTCAGAAGCGAACAGTGCTCCGAGCTCAAACCAGGGATGCGCGTCTAAAAGCTGCACGAATCTCTGCCCCACGCTACCTGTTGCGCCCAATATCCCCACTTTTATCTTTTTCATTTTATTTTTATATTTTCACTATCTCACTAAATATTATTCTATTCTATAATCCGCGAAAAGATTTAAAGGTTTTTATAAACGTATGTAGAGTGAGTATATAGAGGTGAAAACAGAATGGCAAGATTTCCGGAAGCGGAGGCAAGGCTCTTTCGTGTGAAGATATGCATGGACTGTAATGCAAGAAATGCGCTCAGAGCGACGAGATGCAGGAAATGCGGGTCGAAGGATCTGAGGATGAAATCCAGCCACAGAGGGAAATAAATGCAAAAGGGCAAAGTGGTAGGGGTATCAGGCAAAGGAGGCACCGGGAAAACAGCCATCGCTGCTCTGTTAATCAGGGAAATTTTGCGGTGTAAATCGCACGAAGATATTTGTATTTTAGCCATAGATGCAGACGCAGATTCAAATTTGCCGGACGCTCTCGGTATATCCTATGATAAGACGGCAGGCGATATAAGAGAAAGTTTGTTGGAGGAGAAGCATCAGGACGTTACATTAGACGTGAGGTCAGAATTTGAGGGTAAAATAGCAGAGATAATAGTGGAGGAAGACCAGTATGACCTGCTGGTCATGGGACGCCCTGAGGGACCGGGTTGCTACTGCCCGGTAAATCACATAATAAGAATGATCCTCGATACATTGTCGAAGAACTACGATTACACGGTGATAGATTGCGAAGCTGGTCTGGAACATCTCAGCAGGAGAACCACAAGGGACGTAGATGTCATGCTTGTCGTGCTGGATACAACAGTGAAGAGCATGAAAACCGCATTACGGCTGAGGAAGATTGCAGAGGAAATAGATGCTGACGTGAAGAAACTGATGAATGTAGCGAATAAAATACCTGAGGGCGCGGAGGAGATGATAATAGAAGAAGCGAAGAAGCAAGACCTTGAAATAGAGGAAATAATACCTTTTGACCCGTTAATCCCGGAATATGACTTTAAAGGAATTCCAATTGTGGCTTTACCCGATGATGCACCATCTGTTGCGGGTGTGAGAAGAATAGCGGAGAAGATAATTTAATCTTTGTTATTAACATTCCCATTTCTGAAAGGCACTTTCCGCACTTTCTCAATTAATTTTTGTAGTTCAATGCAACTTTCCTCCAGTTTTGATATTGTTTCCTCAGACAAATATTGACTTCTGCAATGCATTATTGCATTACGGATTGGTATGAGCGTTTTCAATCTATTTATCAACTCATCTAAATCTGTTTTCCCTATGATGGAAGTGAAGACCTTCTTTTTCTTCTCGATGATCTCTGCATAGGTATGGAAGTCGATAAAAAGCAATTCCGATAGTTTCCTCTCTTCCTTTAATCGCGCTTCCTGCTTTCTCTCCGCACATCCCTTTCGTGTATTGAGATCAACTCCTTCCCACCACCAATCCTCGCCATACTTCCTACTTAATACTTCCTGGATTAGTTCCCTAAGAGCGTTTTCAAGCCATTCTATCAACGCATGATTTAGTAATATTGAATAGTAATGTGGTGCCCATAGCGTGGGATTTAGTTGTATTGCTTTTCTAAACAGTGACTCGATTTCTTTTACCCGCTCTGGCGATAGATCATGCTTGTAAGCGAAAAAGAATTCCTTACCTTTTTTATAATAAGCCATAGCATCTTCTTTATCCATTTCCTTTTCCTCCTTCCCTCCCGCTATCTTAAACTTCGTAAACTCATCTATTGCACGATTAGCCAATTTATCTGCTCTCTTTATAAGGTCTTCCCCTCTCTGCACGTGAAAATAGCTTATTCTCTCACTTGATGAAATAACTTGCCCAATTTTTCGTTTTTTACCCGGTATGCGCCATCTTCTCCATAGTGGAAGAATTATTTTTATATCAAAATCCACACATCAGAATATATGAAACCTGAAGAGGCTAAAGACCGAGCAAAAGCACTTCTTAACGTGATTGAAACTATGTATGAAATACAGATTACTAATTTAGAGGAGGTTATCGAGGCGATAATCGAAAAAACACGCGATGAGCAAGAGATATTAACAATTTGTACCGCTTTAAATTCGTGGGTTGCAACGAATGTCTTTGTAAGAGAAGTTGAGATACCACTGGAGGTTGTGAACGAATTAGCAGGAAAGATATTGTTGTAACACCATAAAACATTTAAAGAGAAGGGGCTGAATGATGCCGACCATAGCAGAAAAGATACTGCGTGAAAAAGCAGGAAAAGGGGAAAAGGTAGAAGCGGGAGAAATCCTCGAATGTGAAGTGGACTACATAATGGTGAATGATATAACGGGCGTGCCGGCTTTTGAAGTGCTCGATGAGCTTGAACTTGATGAAGAGCTGAAAAAGGAGCTCGTGGTAGTGATACAGGATCATTATGTGCCAAACAAGGATGTGGATTCTGCGGAGCAGGCGAAAGCATTGCGGGACTATGCCCGAAAATACGGGATTAAGAATTATTTTGAAGTAGGGAAAGGGATATGCCACCAGGTAATGATAGAAGAAGGATTTGCTGCACCGGGAAGGCTAATAATAGGTGCTGATTCGCACACTTGCTCTTACGGTGCCTTAGGTGCTTTTTCTACGGGGATAGGCTCGACAGAAGCCGCAGCAGCAATGGCTACCGGGAGATTATGGTTTAAAGTCCCAACGACACAGAAGTTTGTGATTGATGGCGAGTTGAAGCAATATGTAATGGGGAAGGATATAATTTTGCATATCATCGGTGACATAGGCGTTTCGGGTTCGCTGTACAAATCACAGGAGTTCTACGGGACGGCGATAGAAAAACTAAGCCTTTCTGACCGTATAACAATCTCGAACATGGCAGTGGAAGCAGGTGCAAAGGCAGGGATTATCCCTCCTGATGAGAAGGTCTTCGAGTTCTTGAATGGCAGGGTAAGGGGCGAATATAAACCGGTTTATGCCGATGGACCTGAAAGCGAGTATGAGGAAGTATTTGAGTATAATGCATCAGAGATAGTTCCAACGGTTGCAAAACCTTTTTCGCCTGATAATACCGCACCTGCGAGCGAATTAGATGTTCCCATTGACCAGGCTTATTTAGGGTCTTGTACTAACGGTAGGATCGAGGATTTAAGGGTTGCCGCTGCGATATTGATGGGTAAAAAGATAAGTCCTGATGTTAGAATGATTGTGGTCCCAGCGAGTAAAAGGGTGCTTGAACAGGCACTCGAAGAAGGTTTAATAAAAATTTTTCTTGCCGCGGATGCCTTTGTTTGTGGTCCTACCTGTGGCGCATGTTTGGGTGGGCACATGGGCGTTCTCGCATCTGGGGAATGCTGCATAAGCACAACGAACCGAAACTTTATCGGACGGATGGGACACAAGGATTCGGAGGTTTATTTGGCGAATCCCGCTGTGGTTGCAGCTTCGGCACTTAAAGGGAGGATAATAGACCCGAGGGAGTTGGAGATATGAGATTAATTGAAAAAGAAAACTTTATATGGTGGGTCAGCGAAACTAATTATTTATGTAGTTTATTATGGAGTGCCTGTAAAAAGAAGAGATAAAGCAAAAAAGAGGTGATAAACGAAAAAATGAATAAAATAAAAAGCATATCTGCTTTTTTTGCGGTTGTTTTGGTGATTTCCATTTTTGTGGGTATCGTAGTTGGGACAGAAAAAGAATCCGACCTATTTGAAGACTTGAAACAACAGGTGGGTATATATAATCAAAATGTTGACCAAATTCCATTTGTGAAAAGTCTTATAGGTGAGGAGAGAATAAACTGCGACATTTCTCTTAGCGATGGAAACATGCTAACAATTGGAATTAAGACCGACAAAGAGGCAAAAGTCATAAGCATTGAGAAAGGTGAAATCCAAGATCCAACGGTTGATGCATATACTACCGAAAACACCGTTCGCAATATAATGAATTCCGGCGACCCTGTTTCTGCATTTCAGGGTGCTTTAAACACCGGGAAGATAAAATTTGAAGGTGTTGGACTGGGTAATAAAATAAAAGTCAGGACTATGGATATTGCAATAAAATTATACGGTTTCTTCAAGGGATTTTTCAGAGATGAGAATCTGGAAATTTGAACACAATGTAGATACGGACCAGATAATACCGGCAGAATATCTGACGACCGGGGACGCGAAGAAACTCGCAGCTCATGCCTTCGCTAAAGCGCGACCTGAATTCTCAAAAGAAGTGAAGGAAGGCGATGTCATCGTAGCAGGCGAAAATTTCGGCTGTGGCAGTTCTCGTGAGCATGCACCACGCGCATTACTCGGTGCAGGCATAAGTTGCGTGATTGCACGTAGTTTTGCACGGATATTCTTCAGAAATTCAATAAATATCGGGCTGCATCTGATTGAAGCTGATGTCTTCGATAAGATAGAAGAAGGAGATGAAATAGAAATAAATTTTGAAGCAGGCGTGATAAAGAACTTCACAAAAGAGGAGGAATACAAATTCAAACCTCTGCCGGAATTTATGCAAAAGCTATTAGATAGTGGTGGATTGATTAATTATATTATAAAGCAAAAATGATAAAGGCAGGCATAATAGGCGGAGCGGGATATACAGGTCTTGAATTAATCAGACTGCTTTTGATGCATCCAGAGGTAGAAATATCGGTTGTAACGTCGAGAAGATACAAAGGGGAGAAGATAAGCGATGTGAATCCACATCTTGAGCCTTTCATCGAGCTCGAATACGAAGACGTAGATACAAAAGAAATCGCAGATAGAAGTGATGTTGTATTTGTTGCGGTACCTCATGGCAGTGCAATGGACTACGTGCCGGAGTTAATAGCGAGGGGAGCGAGAGTGATAGACTTGAGCGCTGACTACCGACTGAAAAAAGACGAATATGAAAGAATATACAAGCGAGAACATAAGGATAAACACAAAGAGGAAAGGAGAGCGGTATATGGACTGACTGAATTGCATCCAGAGGTTGCAGATGCTGATTTAGTGGCGAATCCCGGATGCTATCCCACGGGTGCAATACTTGCAGTTGCTCCTCTGGTGAAGGAAGGCGGTGGGGGGGTAAAACAGGTGATATTTGATGCGAAATCCGGCATTTCGGGTGCAGGAGTAGAACCCTCAGAAACGTCTCATTTCCCTAATCTCGCTGAGAATATCATTCCTTATCAGGTTACTGCACATAGGCACGTTGCAGAGATGAGGATGGAATTAGGCGTAAAAGTAAGTTTCACACCTCATGTCATTCCTTCTATAAGAGGCATACTTACCACTGCGCATGTTTTTTTAGCAGAAGGGACAAAAACGCATCATGCAATCGAAAGAGCATACAAGCAGTTTTACGAGGGTAAGAGATTTATAAGGCTCAGAAAAGGAATACCGTCTTTGAGTGCCGTGAGAGGTACTAACTTCTGCGATATCTGGTTCGAAATAGAAGAGAAAAGTAACCGGATAGTAGTAATTTCTGCAATTGACAACCTTGTTAAAGGCGGATCAGGTCAGGCGATACAGAATATGAATGTGATGTTTGGGCTGAACGAAGGAGAAGGGCTGTGGTTCCCGGGTTTGGTTCCCTAACTAAAGCAGGTCTGAGCAAACAAATCCTAATTTCAGAACACAGCGGCTCTACCCTTTGCCCCGGAACTGTACTGCTCTCATGAGGTCAGTCCTGGAGATGATGCCTGCCATCTGTCCATCCTCCATAACGATTAAGCGACCTATATTTTTGCTGGACATTAGTTTTAGTGCGTCAGAGGCATCCGCATCAGGTCCAATTGTGATTATCTCTCTTTTCATAACATCCCCAACCCTGATAGTGTCTCGCTTTGAGGCAGGTATCTGACGGACGTCCCCAAAGGTTATCACTCCAAGTACTGGAGAACTCTGCTCTTCTTGCACCGGATAGCCTATGTGTTTGGTTCTGAACATTACATCTACCAACTGATTGAGCGTCATGTCTGGAGGCACATAGACAACATTCGGGACTGCGGTCATAACATCCCTGGCTTTAACACCTTCCAGAGAGACCGAAATTATCGTTGCCTTCTCCTCCGCCGAAGCGCCAAAGTAGATGAAGATGGCTATGAGTAGTAGCCATACTCCACCGGGCAATGTTAGTAACCCGAGAAGTCCCATAGCAAATGCAAAGCTCTCACCCACTGCCACTGCCTTCTTTGTCGCTTCTATATATGACATACGCGTAGCGAACAAAGCACGCAATATTCTGCCTCCATCCATGGGAAACGCGGGAATAAGATTGAAGAGACCAAGTAGCACATTGTAAAATGCGATTATACCCACGACTAAGAGAGCAGCATCCTTGAACGTCGCTCCGGGTGCAGTTAGGTTTACCGGGCCAAAGATGTAGTAAACAGCGTAGGCAAAGATGCCGATGCCCATACTGAAGGCGGGACCAGCAGCCGAAACTTTTGCTTCCTTTCCCGGGTCTCTGGGTATCTCTTCCATCTGTGCCACGCCACCGAGTACGAAGAGGGTGATGCTCCGAATTTTTGCCCCATAACGCATTGCCACGATGGAGTGACTGAGCTCGTGAAAGAGCAGGGTGGCGAAGAAGAGAACAGACGCAATGGCGCCCAACAGGTACTTCAGCCATGTTGAAATATCCATGCCACCAAAACCGATAATTATGCCCAGAGTTTTAATTCTAATATCATTAACTGCAAATATCCAGATAAAAATTAGTAGTATTATAAGAAATGAGAGGTGCAGCTTTATAGGTATACCAGCGATACTGCCAATTTTATAAGACCACTTCGTTTTCATTTTAACACCCCCAAAGATTTTAAATCTATAAAACGTTCGACAAGTTCTTTAATCCTTCTTATCTTCGCATCGCCCTTTATCCTTACCTTCCCGAATACCTCATCCACCTTCTCCACCGTCGTGAGTGTGTCATCCGCAACGAGAATAACCGGGATGCCTTTATCTTCTGCTTTTCCAAGCATCGTTGCTGGTGGTTCTAAATGCCCGGTCAGCAGAAGGCACTTAATATTCCCCGTTTCCAGTGCGAGATTTTGCAAATCCGCTCGGTCTCCGCCGGTTATCAATGTCGCTTGCCTCACACGCCTGAAATATTTCAATGCCGCTGGCGGGGACATCGCACCTATCAAGAACTCTTCAATAATTACATCCTCATCTGGCTTAACGAGCCATTCGCCATTCAGTGCCTCACCAAGTTCACTGACAAACAAACCGGCAAGTAGAGGGTCGTAAGGCAGCGTACCGAGCATTTCCATTCCGTTCCTCTTTAAGAATCTTTCCGCGATATCCCTGACGTACGCCTTCTTGTAGCCCGCAAGTTGGTTGAACAGAACGAACTTAAGCCTTTCGCCAAAAAGTTCTCTCGCAGTAAGAATTCCGTCGAGAACGAAATCGCTCGTGTATTTTACCACCATGAGCGCCCCTAAATCCAGCGATGATGAAACGTCTGGATCGCTGAGTCCCATCGCTCTCCCAACTTTATACTCGACGGCGCCCTCCACAAGGACTATATCCTTGTCCTCGGAGATTCGCTTATATGAATCCATAACTCTTTTCTTTAATGATACGGGGTCTGCGGAACAGACAAATTCCACGTATGGTCTGTCAAGCTTGACCGGGCAAATGTCTTCTATATCGTCTCCGGTATTCAGCACGCTTACTGTATTGTAGGCGTCTTCATCCACTAATTCGTCGTTTATCCGTGTGGTACCCACGCAAAAAGGCTTGAAGTAGCCAACTTTAAATCCCTTTTCACGCAGTATTAGCCCCAGGGCTACTATCAAAGCACTCTTTCCCGAATATTCTTCTATGGAAGATACAAGCAGGCTTTTCATCTTATCGCTCCCATAATCATTTTAAAATCTATTGCATAACAACCTTTGCCGTGCTCAAAGACCTTAATTGGATTTAAATCCGCTTCCAGTATCTCCGGAAAGTCCATGCTGAGCTGTGAAACCCTGAGCAATACATCCACCAGCGAATCTATATCTGACATTGGCTCCCCTCTTATACCCTTCAATATTCTATATGCCTTAACACTTTTAATCATTTCTATTGCATCTTCCTTACTTAGTGGTGCAATCCTGAACGAAACGTCCTTGAAGACCTCCACATAAATTCCCCCGAGGCCGAACATAATCAAAGGTCCAAAATGCATGTCGCGTTTCATACCCACGATTACCTCCTTTCCGCCTTCTATCATCTGCTGAATAAGAATCCCTTCTATTCGCCTTGCACTTGTGTATTTCTCAGCGCGATGCAGGATCTCAAAGAACATTTCTTTTACCTCTTCTCGTCTCACGTTCAGCTTTACACAACCCACGTCCGTTTTATGCACTATATCTGGGGAAACAATCTTCATACTCACGGGATAGCCTATCATGTCCGCGAGTTCAAGTGCTTCCGCCGCCGTTTCCGCTTTACCATACGAAGGCACGGGTATTCCATACGTTTCTAATACTTTAAATCCCTCAACACCCATACTTCTTTTTACCTCTTTCCTATCTCGGAGTTCTATCAACTCCTTAATGGCGTTCCTATCGACCTTGAAGTAATATGGAGGGGCAGATACTTTATCCCTGCTCTCACTATATTTCTTGACCGCGCAGAGTGCCCTTACTGCCCTTACGGGGTCGAAGTAGTTGGTGATGCCGTGCTTTTTAAACCGCTCTACGGTTTTCGCAATCTCATCACCACCCATGAACACGGGAATAATCGGCTTAGTTCCTGTCAATTCCAGAACATAATCCCCGGCTTTATCGAATTCTATCGGTGCAGTGGGAGAAAGTATAGCGATTATTGCACCCACGCTTTCATCGGCTGACACGATACCAAGAGCAGAACCAAATTTATCCGAATCTGCATCCCCCATCACATCAACGGGATTATAAAAATTCGCAACGTGCAAATCACGAAGTTTTTCCATCGTTTCTCTATCAAATGCGGCGAGCCCAAGTCCCGATTCTTCGATTGCGTCGGCAGCCATAACACCCGGTCCGCCAGAATTGGTGACAATTGCTATTCCTCCAGTTACGTGACGAATTCGCGATAGGGTAAGAGAAAAGTCAAACAAATCATTAATCGAGTTCGCTTCAATCGCGCCTGATTGTTGAAATGCTGCCCTGAAAGCTTCTACACTGCCTGCTATGCTCCCAGTATGACTCGAAGCTGCTTTTGCTCCTGCTTCGGTCTTCCCGCTTTTCATCACTACCACCGGCTTTGTTCTCGTGACATGCCTCACAATGTCAATAAATCTTCTCCCTTCTCTTATGTCCTCGAGATACATCGTTATCACTGCTGTTTCATTGTCCTTAGCCAAATATTCGATAAAGCCGCATTCGTCGAGAACCGCTTTGTTACCTAAGGAGACCACCTTACTAAAGCCCACATTCGCCACTTTTGCCCAATCAATAACGGCTAATGCGAAAGCACCGGATTGGCTTAAGAACGCGATATTACCCTCTGTCGGTGTAGATTTACCGAAAGTTGCATTTAAGCCGGAATGCGTGTTTATTATCCCCAAACAGTTTGGACCGACGAGACATAAGCCATATTTCTCGCTTATTCTGATAAGTTCGGATTCGAGCACCGCACCTTCCCGCCCAGCTTCTTTAAAGCCCGCGGAGATGACAACTACGTTCTTTATTCCTTTCAATCCGCATTGCTTAAGGACTTCCGGGACGCGTATAGCGGGAACTGCTACAACAGCCAGATTGACCCCTTCTTCGATTTGAAGCACTGATGGATAACATCGGATATTCAGAATTTTATCGTACTTGGGATTGACTGCATAAATCCGCACGCTCTGCTCCCGAAACGAGAGTATGTTCTTAAGAAGGGTATTTCCAATTTTTCCTTCCCTGGGCGTTGCCCCTACTACTGCTATACTTTCTGGATTGAAAAAGTGGTCAAGCATGTTTTCAGTCATTCGTTCATTCCTTCCATGCGCCTTTCCTATGGCACCACGCTGCGTAGTGGGTAACCGGCTGTTTTATGAAACTCAAGAAATTACGGTGACGCGGGGTCTTCAGTTCAAGGTGGCGATAGACTCCCAATTTCGCTATGTCCTCAATGAATATCCAGACGAGGCAGTAGACCCATATCAGCGCAACATTTATCCAGCTGATTGGCGTGATGAGCCCGAAAGGATATACCACGAAAAGAGTCGCCAGCAGCTTGGTTCCAATCGCTGACCAGAGGACGGGCTGCGAAGGATATGGTTTGGTAAAGAACGGGCGGCGCGTGCGTGCAACGAAGAGGGTCAGGTGCCCGGCTACTGCAAGCTTCAGAAAAATGAACGTCTGGATTTGTGTGACACCGAGAAACAGCCAATCTTTAGCAATTATTAATATACCAAAGGTTTCCACTACCCCGATGAGACCCAATACTGCGGATAGCGTGAGAATCCGGTGCATATCCCAATGCACTGGCTTGGGATCGAGCACCGTGTTGTCGAAGGCAATAGTCATGATGGGGATGTCGTTAAAAAATGCAAGCAGGATGATCATGATAGCAGTAATCGGGTAAAAGTTATAAGCAATCATCGCCAGTACGACGAAGAACATAATCCGGATTGTCTCCGTGATGCGGTAAATAGCATAACTGTTCATGCGTTCAAATATCTTGCGCGCTTCTTCTATTGCATTGATGATTACGGACAAGCCCGGTGCGGTGAGCACCAGAGATGCTGCCGCACGTGCTGCATCCGTGGCACCGCTGACTGCGATCCCTGCATCCGCCTGTTTGAGAGCAGGCGAGTCATTGACTCCGTCTCCGGTCATCCCCACGATATGACCACGAGCTTGAAGCGCTTTGACAATGCCGTATTTATGCTCAGGATAGACCTGTGCGAAACCGTCTGCCTGCTCAATCTGCATCGCCGCCTGTGAACTCAGATGACCGGCATCCACATCTTTCTTGAAGAGCTGACCAGCGGGTTGGATATTCTTACCCATGCCAAGTTGCTCCGAAATATGTCGGGCGATAGCTACATTGTCGCCGGTGACCATCTTGAACTGGACGCCGTGCGCCTGCGCCCTGGCGATGGTCTCAGCAGAATCCTCACGTGGAGGGTCATAAAGGGGCAGAATACCTAAAAAACGCCATGCACCTCCTTCATCTGCCTTCGCCACTCCCAGAGTGCGGAAACCCTTAGCAGCAAACTCATTGACGATTTCCTCAGCACGGGTCTTACTGCTCGGGTCTATCTGGCTTATGCTCAGGATTACCTGGGGTGCACCTTTCGTCACTTTGAAGACATTTCCTCCGGAATCCTTAATGGTCGCCTCGGTGCGCTTGTGCACCGGGTCAAAAGGCACGATTTTTAACTGCTGATAAGAGCTGAGGGCTTCCTGGTCCTTAAGCCCACCCATCACTGCACGGTCGATGGCATCAGGGTTCTCTGCTTCAGAGGCGAGTGCTCCGGTGAGGATTAATTCTTGCACATCTTTCGCCTCGAAGGTCACGGGGTCCCCCAGTGTGAGCTTGTTCTGGGTCAGAGTGCCCGTCTTGTCGGAGCAGAGGATGTCAATGCCCGCCATTTCTTCTATGGATTGCAGTCGTGAGACGATTGCTTTCATCCTGGATAATGCCAGAGCGCCGACAGCCATGGTCATCGAGAGCACCGCCGGCATGGCTACGGGGATGGAGGCAACGATAAGTACGAGTGCAAATTGTACCAATTCCAGCACTGGTGCGCCGCGACTCAGCTGTACGAGAATCAGCATCGCAGCCAGTCCAAGACTCATATAGATCAGGAAGTCGCCGATAGTAAGAACCGCCCTCTGGAAGTGGGAAATGGGCGCAGCGCTCTCGACCAGCTTTGCTGTTCGGCCGAAGTAGGTATTGCTGCCCGTGCTGGTCACCAGAGCCACCATTTCCCCCTGTTTAGCCACCGAGCCCGAATACGCGACGTCGCCAATCTTCTTACTGACCAGCAGCGATTCACCGGTGAGGGCAGACTGATCTATGTCGATATAATCACCCTCTATGAGCTTAACGTCGGCAGGGATGACATCTCCGAGCTGGATACGGGTGACGTCGCCAGGTACCAGTTTCTCTGCAACGAGTTCCTGCCATTTACCGTCCCGCAGCACGCGTGCCTTGAGAGCTAGCTGTTCCTTTAAAGCTTCCAGCGCGTTTGCCGCTTTGTGCTCCTGCCAGAAGCCGATCCCGGCGTTGAAAAGTAACAGCGCCATGATGATGCTGAAATCATCCCAGTGCCGTATTAGTACGGAGAGGACTGCCGCCACCTCTATCATCCAGGGAATCGGACCCCAAAAATAACTCAAGAATTTGAGCAGAGGATGGGCTTTCTTTTCAGTGATCTCGTTATAGCCGTATTTCTGGATGCGTTCTTCTGCTTCCGAAGTAGAAAGCCCCTTTTCACTGCATGAGAGTTTCCGCAACAGCTCAGTTATAGATGCTTTCTCTGCCTCTTCCGTGCTGATAATATCCAGGTCCGTTACATCTTCCATTCCCTGCATTAAAGCCTGCCTTCCATCTCTGTTACCTTAAGCGTAATTTTCATTACCGAGTCAGGATTGAGAGAGATGGAATCTATCCCTTCTTTCACCAGAAACTCTGCAACCTCGGGATAATCGCTCGGCGCCTGACCGCAGAGTCCACTATGTCGGTTATTCCTCTTTGCGCCCTGAATAGCCATGGAAATCATCTTCATCACTCCGGGGTCGCGCTCATCGAAGTCACGGGCAACCAGTGCCGAGTCACGGTCAACCCCCAGCATCAGTTGGGTCAGGTCATTGGAACCAATAGAAAAGCCATCAAACAGCTTGCTGAATTCGTCAATCAGGATGACATTATTTGGTATCTCGCACATCACATAGACCAGAAGTCCATTCTCTCCACGTTTCAAGCCATTCTTCGCCATCTCTGCCAGCACCTTTTCTGCCTCTTCCACACGCCGGCAAAAAGGAACCATGATGATTAGATTGTTCAGTCCCATCTCTTCCCGAACACGTTTCATCGCCTTACACTCAAGCGCAAAGCCTTCCCGGTATCGCTCGTCATAGTAACGAGAAGCTCCACGAAAGCCTATCATCGGATTGTCTTCTTCCGGTTCAAAATATTTACCACCTATGAGACTTGCATATTCATTGGTCTTAAAGTCACTCAGGCGTACAACAACCGGTTTGGGATAAAAAGCGGCTGCTATCGTGCCTACACCCTGAGACAATTTCTCCACAAAATAGTCCTCTTTATTTTCATAGCCAGATGTAAGTTCATCTATCGTGTTCCTCACCGTTGCATCCGTTATCCTTTCAGGATGGACAAGAGCCATGGGATGAATTTTTATGTAACTGTTGATAATGAACTCCATGCGTGCCAGTCCAATACCATCATTAGGAATCATAGATAGAGAAAAAGCCTCTTCCGGATTACCGAGGTTCATCATAATCTTTGTTCTTGGTCGCTTCAGATTGCTAAGGCTGAGCTTTTCAACGTGAAACGGCAGTATTCCATCATACACCGTCCCCTCGTATCCCTCTGCACAACTTACTGTCACTTCCTGTCCAGTGCTGATCTTCTCCGTTGCATCTTCTGCACCCACCACCGCGGGAATGCCAAGCTCACGGCTGACGATGGCTGCATGACAGGTCCTTCCACCCCGGTTTGTCACAATAGCAGCCGCGGTTTTCATTACTGGCTCCCAATCGGGTGTGGTCGTGTCTGCAATTAGTATCTCACCGGGCTGAAAAGAAGAAAGATGTGCTACATCAGGGACTATGCGTGCCTTGCCGTTTGCAACCTTCTCGCCTACGCTCTTGCCCCTCGCCAGTACGGGGCCTTTTTTATCTAAGTGGTATGTCAGAAGGACATCTAGGGCTTTCTGTGACTGGACCGTTTCAGGCCTTGCCTGCACAATGAACAAGTCCCCGGTATTGCCATCTTTTGCCCATTCAATATCCATCGGCCTAGTTTCACCTGCTTTCTTTGTGTAATGGTCTTCTATGGCGATTGCATAACCCGCTAATGTAAGAACATCATCGTCCGTAAGGCAGAACCGCCTGCGGTCTGCCTCTGGAACTTCCACGTTTCGCGTTAGCACCTTTGAGCCCCCACGACCGTAGATCATTTTAATCCTTTTATCCCCTATATTTTTCCGGATGATAGCCCTGTGCCCTTTTCTGAATGTCGGCTTGAAGACATAGTACTCGTCAGGGTTAACAGCGCCCTGGACTATGTTCTCGCCAAGTCCGTAGGAACCGGTAATAAAAACAACATCCCGGAATCCTGTCTCTGTATCGAGGGTAAACATCACACCGCTTGTGGCTAAGTCAGAGCGTACCATTTTCATAATGCCTATGGAGAGGGCGACCTTGAAGTGGTCAAAGTTATTGTCAATACGATAGGATATTGCCCGGTCAGTAAAAAGGGATGCAAAACACCTGCTACATGCCTGTTTCAATTCGTGGTACCCGCGAATATTAAGATACGTCTCCTGCTGCCCTGCAAAAGAAGCGGTGGGTAAATCTTCTGCCGTGGCGGAACTCCGTATTGCAACATCGGTATCAGCGCCGTACTCTTCACAGAGCCGGTCATAGGCAGCCTTTATTTCCGCCCATAGGTCATCGGGAATGCCCGCACCGATAATTAAATCCCGCGCTTTCTTACCACGTCTCTCAAGGTCTTTTATGTTCGTCTTGTCCAGACCTGCCATGACTCCTTTGAGCTCATCAAGAATGCCTGCCGTGTTTACCACATACCAGTATGCCCCGGCAGTGACTGCGAAACCATCGGGTATTTTTACCCCTTCTGTGCTAAGTTCACTGTACATCTCGCCTAAAGAGGCGTTCTTACCTCCAACCAAAGGTACATCTTCATTCCTGACGTCTTCAAACCAACGGATGTACTTCGCATCTTGCTTCATAATATTTCTTACTTCGTTCATATATTCTGCACTTCAAGTTTATAAAGATATTGCTTCCTAAATTCGTTTTCTTTGCTATCATTATAATAATAGCCCCCTCCACCAACTACCATTCGGCAATCTTCAGTAATTCCTCCTTTGTGTTAATACCCCGCGATACCACTATCCCTACCAAAAGTACATGCAAACAAACGGATTTTTCGACTGAACGCATCGTATAGCCATAGTTTCATGCAAAGCTCCTTATATTATACGCCACTATAATATATCATGAGTCAAGAAGTGGTTAAGGTATCCACCAGGATGAATAACTGCCCC
>JAPDIG010000006.1:0-15953 GCA_025966525.1 Candidatus Methanophagales archaeon
CCCAGAGATTGTTATTTCCGGCTGGATGCATCCCGCCATTGCTATCACTGTCACCAAACTCGCATAGAGCAAAACAAATAATAATCTTTTATATCTCATTTTTATAGTATAAAATTAAGATTGATTTAGTAAATTATCATGTTCGAATACTGGAATCCGCACATTGAACGCATGCCAATCGAGGATTTGCATAAGATGCAGGAGGAACGCCTCAGGTCAATTGTTCGCTATGTCCATGACCACTCCTCCTTCTACCGACAGCGATTCCGGGAGGCAGGTGTGCAGCCCGATGAGATCAAAAGGCTGAGCGATGTAACCAAACTTCCTTTCACATCGAAGCGCGACCTTCGTAATACCTATCCCACAGGTATGTTCTGCCTTCCCGAAAACTGGGTGGTGCGGTATCACGTATCCAGCGGCACGACCGGTAAACCAACTGTGGTTGGATATACTCAGGGGGACGTTAATATGTGGACAGAATCTTTGGCACGAGCCCTTACATCCATAGGCATGGGTCGTGGAGATGTAATCCAGGTTAGTTACGGCTATGGTCTCTTCACCGGGGGGCTAGGTCTTCATTACGGTGCAGAGAGAATTGGCGCCACGGTGCTTCCCACGAGCGCTGGCAATACCGAACGTCAGATTGAGCTAATGCAGGATTTAGGAAGCAGTGCAATAGCTTGCACACCTTCATATTTCCTATACATAAACGAGGTTGCTCAGAAGATGGGTATGAGCATCAGAGATGATACAAAACTCAAAGCAGGCATCTTTGGTGCAGAACCATGGTCTGAGGGGACGAGAAGGCGGATTGAGGACTCCACTGGCATCAAGGCGTATGACATATATGGGACCAGCGAGATGAGCGGCCCCCTATTCACCGAGTGCCATTTACAGAATGGTATCCACATCTGGGCGGACTTGTTTCTGATCGAGGTAATCGACCCGAAGACAGGAGAGCGAGTGGAAGATGGTGAGCGTGGAGAACTCGTTGTGACCTCCCTTGATAAATGGGCATTTCCTCTCATCAGATACCGGATAGGCGACATTACCATACTGAATAACGAGCCGTGTGAATGTGGACGCACCCATCCACGAATCATGCGAATTCTTGGTCGGACAGACGATATGATAATTGTGCGAGGGATAAATGTCTTCCCGAGCCAGGTCGAATCTGTACTCATGAAGATCCCCGAGATTGGCGATAACTACCAGATAATTGTGGACCGTAAGGGTCCATTGGATGTCATGACCGTAAAGGTTGAGGTAACAGAATCTACGTTCAGCGATAAAATCGCTGATTTAATGTCATTAAGCAAGGCGGTCTCCATGCAGCTTAAAAGCGTGCTGAACATTACAGCAGAGGTGGAGCTGGTGGAGCCTGGAGCGATTCCGCGTTCCGAAGGTAAGGCACAGAGGGTTATAGATAAAAGGAAGGTGTAAGAATAGAATGGCGGCGATAAAGCAGATTTCTATCTTTGCGGAGAACAAGCCCGGCAGGATGGCAAGGGTGGCAAAGACATTGGCAGATGCTGGCGTGAACATCCGCGCGCTGACAATTGCGGAGGCTGGTGACTTCGGCGTAATCAGGATGGTGGTTGATGATACGGAGAAGGGGTATAAAGCGCTACACGATGACGGTTTCACGGTTTCGGAGACCGATGTTCTCGCAGTGGAGATAAAGGATATTCCCGGCGGTCTGTACGAGATAACGAACACACTGAGTGTGAATAACATCAATGTAGATTATGCTTATGCGTTTGTAACAGCAAAAGCAGAGCGGGCGATGTTGATACTCCGAGTGGATGATATAGAGAGAGCCACGAAAGTGTTGAGCGAGGCAGGGATGAGGTTAGCGACACGAGAGGAGATACAGAATATCTGAAATATTTCGTGTGGCGAAATGCGGAAAGTTTGCAGAGGCAGTAGAGAGAAGAGAAATTGAATTGCTAAGATGCAACTATATGCGTACGATGCGGGGCAGTGCGACCCAAAGAAGTGCACGGCGCGAAAATTAGCACGAGTGGGCGTGATAAAATCGGTTAACGTGATGCGAAAAATACCGTATAAAACGATTTTATTGGTTCCATTTGCGGAAAAGGCTCTATCGCCTGCTGATATAAAATCCACAAGCAGCATAACCGTTTTTGATTGCTCATGGGATGAAATAGCCGCCTTTAAGGAGGCTTTGAGGAAGCTGAAAAGAATAAAGCGGGCTTTGCCCTATTTGATCGCAGCGAACCCAACGAACTATGGCAAACCTTTCATTTTATGTTCAGCAGAGGCGCTCGCCGCTGCGCTTTTCATTGTGGGTGAGAAGGAGCAATCACAATATATATTGAGTAAGTTCAAGTGGGGTGATGAATTTCTAAGATTAAATGAGGATAGATTGCTTGCATATTCTGAGGCAGGGGACAGTAGTGAAGTGGTAGAGATGCAGAAGGTTTTCATGAACGATATGAAAAAAGCGAAAAAAACTTAAATTTAAATAATCATTTAATTATAGTTGTATCTATAATCAATATAGATTGATAGAGAAGATGGGCGTATGTTGTGCTGTTGATGTGGTAAATACCGGCGAGAAACACCGTGCAACCAAGCTGAACAAAGAGGATGCGAAGGACATCTCCGCTCTCTATAAGGAAGTATGGCTTAAGGCATACGAGTATCCAAAGGAGTGGCGAGAGAGACGTGCAATGAGTGAGGAGGAAATAAAGAAAGAGATGGATTCTGGCTATTTCTTCTTCGGTGTGCATATAGATGGCAAATTGGTTGGTGTGTACAAAGCATCCATAACAGAAAGAGGTTGTTTCGGCGAACAGCAGGCAGTTCTTCCGGAATACAGTGCGCAAGGTGTTGCATCGGCGATGTATGAGCAATTTTATGAGTTCGCAAAAGCGAATAAATGTAAGGTGAATTACGTGAATATTCTGGCAGGGAATGAACCCTGCGAGCGAGCAATGAAGAAATTTAATTTTTACAAGACTGGGGAGCCCTGGGAGCAAAGCAAAGGGATGCTTGTTCAGACGTACGAGCGGAAGGTGGATGAAGAGGAGTAACTGGGTTGAGTTGAAGCGAGTGATTGGAATGGGACTCAAATTATAAGGCTGCGGAGAGAGTTTAAAAACTTGATCCATAACTTTTATAAAGTAAGCGAGTCATGGAAATAAAGTAAAGGGATGCTCGTTCACACATACGAGAGCGGAAGATGGATGGAGAGGTATAGCGATGTTATCAATTGAAAAGATGAAATTTGAGCAAATGATAAACCAGATAATAGAAGGTGATAGCTTTGAACTTTTAGAGTATATCCCAAATGGAGTGGTAAACCTTGTTATAACAAGCCCGCCGTACTACAAACAGCGGGATTATGGGATGGGAATAGGAAACGAAGACACGCCTGAGAAGTATATTGAAAACCTTTTAAAGATATTTCATGACTGTATCAGGATAGTAAAGGACACTGGTAGTATCGTATTCAATTTGGGCGACAAATACAATGAAAAAGGGAGCTTGTCGTTAATTCCTTTCAGATTTGCTGCTGAAGTAATAAAAAAAGAACCAGTAAAACTTGTAAACACTATAACTTGGATAAAAAGGAATCCTACTCCAAGATACCAGGTGAAAATATGATTAAATTTATAATTTCGCCTTGGAAAAATGAATTCATTAATGCTATTAGCCAGGTGCAAAAGGAGCTAATTATCTCTTCACCCTTTATAAATATACAAGGTGTTGAGGTTATATCCAATGTTATTCCTAATTCTGATAACGTGGAACTTTCCTTAATCACAAATCTCACAATTGGTAATATAAGAAATCGTGGTGTAGATCCTTCTGCCCTGCTGGGCTTGTGGGATAGGTTTAAGACGGTCGATATATCAAGCCTTGGAAGACTCCACGCAAAGGTTTATTTAATAGATAATAGCAAGGCTATAATAACATCAGCAAACCTCACAGGTGGAGGGTTAGTAAGTAATTTTGAGTATGGCGTATTAATAGAGAATGAAAATTATGTTGGAGATATTAGGGATGATATGAAAAAGTACTTTTCATTGGGAAATGTTCTTTCAGTTGATATATTAGAAAATATTGCAAATGAAAGCATAAAAATATGGAAGTTGAAGGACGAGATTGACAAGGAAATTTTAAAAACCAAGCTAATTCATAATTATGAGGAGGCAACAGAAAAATTAGAGACTGAATTACTGAGAAATAGGATAAAGGAAGGTAAATCTATTAATAGCATATTTGCTGATACGATTTTGTACTTATTGGAAAGAAAAGGACCTTTGACCACAGAAGAACTGCATCCATTAATTCAGGCTATACACCCGGACATTTGTGACGACACCCTTGACCGAGTTATAAATGGCCAGCATTTTGGTAAGAAATGGAAACATTTAGTAAGACGTGCCCAAGAATTTCTTAAAATAAAGGGATTGATTGGATTAAGGGACAATAAATGGCGCTTAATTGAGGACAATAGATAATGAAACTCACAGAAATTAGAAGTATATTAGAAAGTATGACTTTTCCTGAGGAAATACCAATCGATTCAATCACAGGAACTTTAAAATCCCATTTCTTCCATAAGTATAGCTCTGCTGGAGCATCTAAGCTGCCTGTTATAGCGATGTATTCCTTATATCAATTAATGATGAAAGGCAGTACTCGCTACCGAAATAAAACACTGAAAAGTTTGAGAAGTTATGAATCTCCAGACATGCATGCAAAGGCAATCGGAGATGTAGAGGTGGTTGATGAATCAGGTGAATACTTCGAGGTTGTAGAGATTAAGCACGACATACCCATTAGCGATGGTATAATGCGAGATTCTTATAACAAGTTCAGAAAAACTTCCATTAGACGTTATTATTTGCTAACAATCGCTGAGCCTTACATACGAAAAGGAGAAGAAAAGCAAGTTGAGAATTTAAAGCAAAGGATAAAGAATGAACAGGGCTGTGAAGTAATAGTAAATGGAATAATACCGTCAATAAAGTATTATCTAAGGCTTATAAAAACACCCAGTCAATTTATGGAGGCATACACAATTAATTTGAAAGAAGATAGAGAGGTAAAGGAAGAGCATTTGAAAGTTTGGCTGGATGTTATCAAGGCGATAAGGAATCCTCCTTAATCACCCACTGCGGATTTTCACAAATCATGACCTCACCAAAAAACAAAAAGCCAGTAGCATCATGGCTCGATTACGATTTCTTCAAAGAAGGACGAAGAACGATAAAATCCCTGACCGTTATATTGAGAACCGTGGGCTGTCAGTGGCGAAAATGCACTCCGTGCGGCTACTGGCACGAATCCGCAGACGTAACCCAAGCGGACATCCTGGCTCAACTGGAACATTCGTTAAGAAAACGCCCTGATGAAGAATTCATACTCAAGATTTTCACCTCCGGCAGCTTTCTCGACGAACGAGAAATATCGAGCGAGACGAGAAAAGAGATAGCGAGGGTGGTGGAGAAGAGGAAAGAGATAAAGAAGCTAATAGTGGAGACGAGACCGGAGTTTGTAAGCGCGGAAAAAATCGAGGACTTGAAAGTTGTTGACCATCTTGAAATCGCTATCGGGTTAGAAACCGCAGATGATTTCATCCGCTCTAAATACATAAACAAGGGTTTTTCATTTGAAGATTATAAAATAGCAGCGAAAAATGTGAACAAATCAGGAGCTGCTGTAAAAACGTATCTCTTGCTTAAGCCCCCTTTTATATCTGAGAAAAAGGCAATAGAAGACGTTATAAAATCCGCTGCTCTCGCCTCTCCTTACAGTTCCATAATCTCGTTGAATCTATGCAATGTGCAGAAATACACCACTTTAGAAAAATTATGGAAGAGAAAGTATTATAGACCACCGTGGCTCTGGAGTGCCATTGAAGCGATAAAAGAGATGATGAAACAGGATGAAAATGTCGTGGTGATGTCAGACCCCGTGGGGGCGGGGCATAAAAGGGGACCGCATAATTGTGGTAAGTGCGACATGGAGATAACGGAAGCGATAAAGAAATTTAACAGAACGCAGGACTTAAGTGTGTTAGAACGTCTCGCGGAGATAGACTGCGAATGCAAGGAAGTATGGCACGCACTGCTAAATTTTGATGATTTCCTGTTTGGGTCTAATCTTTTATAGTTACCTTCCCATTTATTACCATAACCAGAGGTGACACTATCATGAAAATATCCATGGACATCGAACTAAAAGATATTCCAGGTCAGTTAGTGCTTGCATTGAAGCCCGTATCCGACCTTGGCGGTAACATTCTCAGCGTGTTGCATCAAAGGGACAAAAAGACACCTTCAGGCAGAATACCTGTTCAACTGGTATTTGAGATGGAGGAACGCGGATTGGATAGGTTAATAGCGAGGTTAAAGGAAAGAGGAGTGAACGTGGTGAGAATAGGGAAAGAGCGACTGAAGGAATCAATGGTAGTTCTGCTAATTGGGCATATAGTGCATTCTGATATAAGGGAAACGATAGATAGTATAGACAGCACGGGATTTGCAGAAGTGGTGGAGCTTTCTCTCTCTATGCCCGGCGTGGATAAGAAGTCCTCTGCTTCGGTTACGCTCAGCGCGATAGGTAAAGAAGAACTGAAAGAAGCTTTAGGTATTTTAGAGCGCACGGTGAACAAAAAGGGCATCATGGTTATCTCATCTATTTAAGGTCGTCTATTTTTCTTTTTAATGAATAATTATGTTTGTAGGCGTAGACCATGGGACCGTTGGATTACGATTTGCAGGCATAAAGGATGGAAAAGGGGAAGTAACAGTTTTTGAGCTGTCACGGAAGAAAGCAGGGGAGATGGACAGCGATGAGATCTTAGGAGAAGTAGAACAGGGATTGAAGATAGAAATTGGAGAAATAGAATTGCTTGCACTGACTTATTCGATGGGTGATGGCTTTTCCACGATAAAAGACATAAAAAAGGTGCGGAATAAGGGGGTAAGAAGTGATAAAGCCGGTTCAATTGTTGGCGGTGGTACGAGAGTGTTCGACACGATAATGAACGCAGGCATCCCCACGATAATGATACCGGGAATACATGCAGGCAGTGAAAAAATAGACCGCAGGATAAAATTCTTCTCGCATTGTGCAAGTCCTGAAAAGGTGGGCATTGCATACCACATCTATAAAAAAGGATTTGAGAACTTCGTTTTTGCGGACATCAGCTCTAACACCGTTACGATGTCCGTAGCAGGAGGAAAAATAATAGGGGCAATAGATGCTTGTATCTTCGCTCCTGGCTTGTATCAAGGTCCAATTGACCTCCAGCTATTAAGAGAAATCGAAGAGGGGGAGGTAAGTGCGAATGATGCTTTCTCAAATGCTGGCGTCTTGCGGAAGAAATGGACGACACGCGTAGGAGATGAGAGATTGGTTATGGATACTCTTTCTTTATTTGCCGCAATGGAAATTTCCGCGATGCACGTTCTCATGAAAGATTACGGCGTTGGTACATCAGACATTAAAGTCATCCTAACAGGCTCTGTGGGCGAAAAAGCGGAAATAAAGCAGAGAATAGACAGGCTCTTAGACACCGAAACCGAAGCAATAACAAAGTATAGTGCAGCAATAGGGTGTGCAGAAATTGCAAATGCCGTTTTTTATGGCGAGAAAGACATATTAGGGATAGCAGTGGAACGTAATTAATAGTTCAATCCAAATCGAGCAGCCAGGGCTCTTTCAATCCCGCAGGGCAATTCAACTTCATCGGGCATTTACCACAGTTTCTATCTGCTTTGATGCAACCAGCAAGCTTAGAATATGCGAAAGCAAGCCTTGCCCCCTCTTGCTTTACACCATTAAACTCCCTCGTCGTCTCAACTGCGTGCTTTGACGCCTCCATTGGATAGTAACCACTCCACCAAACGTTTTCAAGACCTGTTTTCGAGACTGCTTGCCCGATTTCGTCCATCATCTTCTTTGTAGGCCCGGGATGGTAATATAAGATATAGTTAGGTCTGAACGGTATGATGCGCAATGGTACTGAGGTATCAATAGAAGCGAGGAACTGTGCTATCTCTTCTATTTCTGTATCGTTTATTCCGGGTATCACAATGGTTCTGAATGCACGTATCTTATCTCTACCATTTCTGATGAGGTATTCTGCATTGCGTAGAACCGGTTCCACTGGCGCGCCGGTTATCGCTCGGTGCGTGTTATCGCTAAACGCTTTTATCTCAAACGTAACATAAGAACAGAGGTCTATAATCTGTTGAAGAGTCTCTTGACTCGCAAATCCGTTTGTAGCAAAACCTACTCCCAACTCCGGTATCCTTTTCCTCGCTTCTTCCACCACTTTTGCAATATACGGAAAGTGTATTGTTGGCTCTCCTCCTGTAAAGCTTATTTTATCCACGTGCATCGCTTTCCCTTCTGGCGACTTAATCCTGCGAATTGCCTCTGCTGCGAGCTCTACTGGGTCTATATAGCCACGATAGAACCAGCCACTACCAGGATATTGCGAAAGCCGATAGGCATTGCAGTAGATACATTTGAAACTACACCCAAGCATTGTTACCGAATAACTCTGCAGAACCTGTGCGAGATTACAGTAGGCTATCTCTGGCATCCCTACACCACAAACACCGGATTCTCCTTCCAGTCGGTTAACACCACATTTCCACTCGCAGAGCTCACAATTATTGAATCCCCTCTTCCATTCCTCAATTCTTTCTTTCATAATTAACTTTTTCTTTGGAGATTGCTGCTTTGCCAGTAAAGTTTAGTTCTCTTTTACGCCAACGCTTTTCTTTTCTGCGAAACGTTTTGGAGAAAAGGATTGAGCGAACAATTCCAATGCATTTCATTATTTACATCAGCTTTTTACTATACTCGCGAAACGCTTCATGTTCCGATTAGAACTTTACCAAAAAATAGAAAGAAGAGCGGATTTTTTGTCCACTATTCTTTCAGCTATTTTTGCATTCCTAAAATTATTTACATCTACCTTGGAAAGGCAACCCAGGTCTCTGTTGTTGAGACATTCCTGCTCTGGTGTAGGAACTCTATTATTACCTGCGGATCTTCTGCTTCATAAATCCATACCGCGTCATACCTGCCCAGCGTATGATACACTTGCAGGAACTTAACGCCTGTGGGCGGATTTTTAAGTATCTCATCGCCGAATTTCCTCGCCTCTTCCACCATGCCTGGATTGACTCTCACGCACGTTATGAACAACATCCTTTTTTTACCCCCTGACATCTACTTTGGTAATTTAAGTATATAAAGTTATGTTCACTTTCGTTTTTTCAAGTGAAATTTTTGAGGAGTAACTTAGACCGCCTTATACACAGTAATAAGAGCAAGACCTACAATTAATATCCCAAGACCAATTTCCAACCAGACCGTTTTTGTTTTTAATGATACCGCACTGCCCAGCCTTGCACCTACCATTGAACCGGTGAGTGCAAAAATTGCCGGTAACCAGATTATGTCGCCACGGGACCAAAATATTATTGCAGCACCTATACATGTAAAAATCGTTACACATAAGGAGGTTGCAATTGCTCTATGGATATCGCATCCTATGGCTTTTAGGAAAGCGGGAAAGATAGAACCCGCACTTCCGCCTCGAATAGCTCCTATCAAGCTAAGAAAAAAGGAAGATGCGAAAGCAATCTTATGTGTGAGATTGATTTTATAAGCACGTGCAGGCACAATTCTATCTAAAAATAGCCCTAATACTATTACAAGAGAAAGGACAACAAAAATGACTGCTAAAATTAAAGTTGGGATTAAACCTGCAAGAAATGCGCCTATTATCGCTCCAAAAATACCGCCAATACCTAAATATATCGCTATTTCTTTATCTATATTTTCCCTTTGGCTCACTGCGCCCACTAATGATGAGAAAGGCACAATAAATAAGTTGATTCCAAAAGCACTGAGTAAAGGCAAACCTGCGAGATTAAGTAAAGGTACCCTAACGGCACCGCCGCCGATGCCAAACATACCGCTCATAAATCCTGCGAAAAGACCGATACAGATGTAAATGACGATCAATGTAATTTGAGACATATATTCTATCAACATTTATATTACAGCATCTTAGTTAGTTCTCTATTTACAACTTTTTCTCTACCTTACACTCGCTTTCAAGGGAGTGACATTTCTCTGCGCTTTATTCAGCCAATAATTCTATTTCCGCTCTCCTTTACGATATGACCTAACTTGTTCGAGAACTGCGGGATACTCGGCAAATAGAGCTCCCAAATCTACTGTTCCAACCAGGTCAAAAATACCCAATGCTGCCACCGCATCCCCTTTCCTATTTCGAATTGGAACGACAACCACCGGTACACCTGCATATTTTCCCTTAAGGAGATTTGTGTGTATCACTCGATTCTCCTTCAATACTCGCTCTAATACCGGACCAGTGTATTCAAAGTCTATAATTTCCCCTTTTTCTACTCTAACGCCCTTTTTATTCCTGCTTCGCATTGCGACTGGCATTACAAACAGGTCATTCACTGCTTTCGCTATCGGCGCGATTTCTTCTGCTGTTGCGTCTTCATTTACTACTATACTCAACTCTTTTTCTTCCATTTTTTACACCTTTTTATCTTTGAATTTGAAGAGACAAGTTCTCTTTATATCTTTATATCTTTTTTAATTTTTTGTAAAAAGCCAGCCGTCGTATAAATCGAAAGCAGAGAAGGTTAAAATGAAAGAGGCGATGTTCTACGAGAAACTGGAGGAGAACGCGGTTAGGTGCCACCTATGCCCCCATCATTGTAAGATAAACGAAGCGAAAAGGGGAATATGTGGAGTCAGAGAAAACAGGGGTGGTGTCCTCTACAGCCTGGTCTATGGTAAGGTAGTTGCGCGAGGGATTGACCCAATAGAGAAGAAACCTCTCTTCCATTTCCACCCCGGCTCTGAAGCGTACTCAATTGCAACGGTTGGCTGTAACTTCAGATGCAAGAACTGCCAGAACTTCCATATTTCCCAGATGCCAAAAGAAGGGGAGAAACGGATAGAGGGGGAAGATGTATCACCTGAAGAGATTGTTGCCGCAGCCAGGCAATATGGTTGTAGAACCATCGCGTACACTTATACTGAACCGACCATCTTTTTCGAGTTCGCTTATGACACCGCTAAACTGGCGCAGAAAGAGGGGATATGCAACACCTTTATCACAAACGGGCATATTACGGAAGAGGCTATACGCACTCTTGCCCCCTATTTAGATGCGGTAAATGTAGACTTGAAGGGGCTATCTGAGGACATGTATCGAAAAAATTGCGGTGGGCACCTGCAGCCCGTTATGGATGCGATAAAGCTGTACAAAAGCCTGGGCGTATGGGTTGAAGTAACCACGCTGGTTATACCCACGTTGAACGATTCTGAGGAAGAGTTCAGAGGGATTGCCGAGTTCATCAAAAGTGTGGGTGTGGACATACCCTGGCATATTTCACAATTCTATCCCGCGTATAAATTACCTGATCTCCCTCCAACACCTGTTACTACCTTACGTAAAGCGAGGGCAATTGGGATGGATGTAGGATTGAGATATGTGTACGAGGGCAATGTCCCGGGTGAGGGCGGGGAGAATACCTACTGCTACCAATGTGGAGAGTTATTAATCCGGCGCTATGGATTCCAGATTCTTGAGAATAAAGTACGCGATTCAAGGTGTCCAAGTTGTGGCGCTAAGATAGATGGGATATTATAAAGTATTTTTATACGGATTTGTAATCTATTTGCATGGTTAAGTGTCCAAAATGTGGCAGGGAAATAAAAGGATATGAAGAGGGATGGGAGTGTTGCCCTTACTGCGGGGCAAGGTTATTCGTTGATTGCCCTTACTGCGACCAACAGCTTGAGGAAGCGTGGAGCTACTGCCCCTACTGTGGGAAACCCGCGCCGAAAGAATAGAAGTTCCGCACGGGGTGGCCGACAGAAAGTATTCTGGCACATCCTTTCGTTCCCGTAAGGAGATAGCGGGAGCTGTAATAATCGCATTTGCCAGCATCTCTCTTTTGATTCTTGCAGCGCTATGGACTCTTACACACCTAAAAGGAACAGAGGCAGCCCAATTATGATTGCAAATAGAAGATTGAATAACTTTATCAAGACCGAATCTTTTATTGCGTAAGAGAACAGGGGCAACATTCCATGCCCGTCTTGCACAATAGAACTGGTGAGCAGTATTGAGAAGGGGATGAGCCCGCTTGCAAACATCATCACAAAAATCATGTGCGGACCCGACTCAGGTATTATTCCCACAAGCACACAAATCAGAAATATCACTATCATATTTGCCTTGACAAAACCTTCTAAATCCCAATATTGAAGTCCAAAGGTGATGAAGAGCAGCGCGAAAAACGTCCAGAGAAATACCTGCCATAGATGCTTTTTTACTATATGTTCCCATATATGTTCCTTAAGGTAATGCTCTGGTACAGTAACTACAATAAATGTTGTTATCAACAGCAAGGAAAAGAGGGTTATTCTCTGCCAATTCCATGTCTGCGGTCCCACTATTCCCCCTCCTATCCCCACAAGAAGGATAAAGAAAAAGAACAAAAGTGCGTATCGGAGCAAAGAAAGCTTAGGAAATTTCTTTAATACCTCTAGCTCGAAGCAGTGACATTCTTCTTCATAATGAACCTTTTGTAACGTGCATTCTTGACAAGGAACGATTTTAAAGATAGATGCTGCTTTATCTGCTATCCGGGCACCTATAATACCCAGTATAAACAATACAGCAAAAAGGAACACTGCCTCTTTAGGAAAAAGTGCAAGCATCACAAACGCTTCATCCCCAGAGGTAGCAATCATCCCCCCTACAATGGCGCCAAATGATAACAGCCCGTGGACATAAAAAGAAACATTCGCAAATGCACCTAAGCAGCCGGGTGTTGCGCCGAGGAAAGAGGCAATAGTGTATTGTCGGACTCTCCCCCCTTTCAATGCCTTTTCCATATCCCCTTTTGTTAAGACGTTTATATAATCAACGAGGAGCATCATTACAAAGACAAATAGGGTTATCATAACCGAATGATTGATGACAGACGTTAGTTCATTCATTTAATCCCACCTTATGAATATTTCGCAACGTTTTTAAAATATTAAAAAGAGGAAATTTGATAAATATTATGCTAAGAGAACCATGATGGAGAAAAAGAACATAACAGCCACAGAACTAACGACAAGCGAAAAGAGGATTTTGCTTACTCTCGGAGAAGCGGGTGGCGAGTGGAACCAAAGGAGCCTGTCAGAGAAAACGGGCATAAATGAAGATGCAGTGATGCAAACTGCTTTTATACTAGCTCAGAAAGGGCTTTGTGAAATAAAGGAGGAAAAGAAAGTTTATTACTGCTTAACGAAGGAAGGGGAGGAATATGCAGAGAAAGGACTGCCGGAGCGGAGAGCACTGGATTTTTTGATAGATAGAAATGGAGCCACTGTTGAAGAATTGAAAACTGCGTTTGGCGACAGGGTGAATATTGCAACAAATTGGCTGCTGAAGAAAAAATGGGCGATGTTAGAGAAAAGGGGTGGGGAAAGATTTTTAATACCGGCTATCGTCTCGGAAGAGTTGTCTTCAGGTATTGATGAAGAAATACTGAATATTGTTAATAAAGGGACAACGGAGTGGAAAGTATTGGTGGAGCAACTCAAAACAGCAAAAGAAGGAGAAATTAACGACTTTTTGACTCAGTTGATCTCGAGGAATTTGTTAGAGATACACTCACGTGTAGAGAGAAAAATAGCAATTACAGAAGCAGGCAAAGCGATTTTATCGCAAGGTATCTCATTTGAGGAGGAAATAGCACAGCTCACGCCTGAGCTCTTAAGAACCGGCTCGTGGCGGGGGCGTAAATTTAAGCGATACGATGTGAATCTACCATCAAAAGAAGCTTATCCTGCAAAGATACATCCTTATCAGCGGATTTTAGACCGGATGAGGCGAATTTTCACGGAGATGGGGTTCATAGAAATAAAAGGGGAAGTAGTCCAGAGTGCGTTTTGGAATTTCGATGCATTATTTGTGCCACAAGACCATCCGGCACGGGAGATGCAAGATACGTTTTACCTGTCGGCGAGAAAGCCAATAGACGCACCAGAGGAATTGATAAAAAATGTGAAGCGGATGCATGAGCACGGTGGCTCGTTGAATTCCACAGGTTGGGGTGGTAAATGGAAAAGGGAGTTAGGCGAAGAGCTGCTGCTGAGGACGCATACCACTGCAATTACTTTGAGTTATCTCGCTTCACATCAGGAACCACCAGTGAAGGTCTTTTGCATAGACCGAGTTTATCGCCGAGAGACAATTGATCCAACGCACATTCCCGAGTTCGACCAATTAGAGGGGATTGTTATGGATAAAGGCGTGACATTCCGCAACTTGCTGGGCTGCCTCTCAACATTCTATAAAAAGATGGGTTTCCCTTCGATACGATTCCGTCCTGGTTATTTCCCTTATACCGAACCATCAGTGGAAGTGGAGGTGTATATGAGAGAGAGGGGATGGATAGAATTGGGTGGTGCCGGGATATTCCGTGAAGAGGTAACGAATCCAATAGGTGTGAAATATCCTGTTTTGGCATGGGGGCTCGGTATCGGTCGGCTTGCAATGATTAGGCTGGGGCTAACTGACATAAGAGATTTGTATCAGCCAGATATAGACTGGCTGAGGAAGGCACGGCTTTTCGCTGAATAATAAGGCGAAAAATTGTGTGCTCCATCTGATCTTTCCTTTTCTATTCCTATACTGACTCCAGCCATCTCATATATCGCTCCTCTTTCGCATGTACCACATCAAAGAACTTCCTTTGTATCTCCCTTGTCACTTCTCCCCTCTTACCTTTTCCTATCGTTACGTTGTCTATCCCCCTTATCGGTGACACCTCTGCGGCAGTTCCTGTGAAAAAGACTTCATCCGCGGATAGCAGTTCTTCTTTCGTTAGCTGCTTCTCTACCACTTCGTAACCAATATCCTGTGCAAGCACGATTACTGAATCACGGGTGATGCCCGGTAAAATGGATGATTCTGCTTCAGGCGTATACAGAGTCGAGTCTTTAACCGCGAATATATTCTCACCCGGTCCTTCTGCCACATATCCATTATTGTCGAGCATTATCGCTTCGTCAAATCCTCTTTCTTTCGCATCCAGCACTGCTAACAGCGAATTCAGATAATGCCCTGTTGCCTTTGCCGTAACGGGCAATGTATTTGGGTCTATTCTACGCCAAGAAGAGAAAGTGCATCTTATACCATTCTCTAATGCCTCCTCACCAAGATAAGTGCCCCACTGCCATGCAGCAATTGCGCAATCCACAGGGCAGCTTTCCGGGTTCACGCCCAAGTGATGATACCCATAAAAGGCGATTGGCCTTATGTAACACGCATCAAGTCCATTTATACGAACTGTTTCCTTTATTGCTTCTTCCAGTTCTTCCTTCGAGTAAGGTATTTCCATCTTATACAACTCCGCTGACCGATACATCCTGTCCATATGTTCCCTCAGCCTGAAGATAAACGAACCTTTCTCCGTGGCATAGCATCTTATCCCCTCGAAAACGCCGGACCCATAATGCAGACCATGTGAGAGAACGTGCACCTGCGCTTCCCCCCAATCTACAAACTTCCCATTATACCATATTTTCCCCTCTTCCGGAAGTCTCTCCACCATTTTTTATCGCCTCTGAAAGTAATGTCTGATTATTTTCTATTTATTCCTATTCAATCTATATTCCGCACTTATAAAATTTTAATGGTATATATTAGGAAATTAATAGAGATAATGCCCTCAAATACCTGGAATACCCGTCTTATCGTCGGTTTCTTCGTTGGCTTCTTCCTCTGATCGGTATTGTCTCACCTTCCTTCCCTATCTCCTTCTACGGCGTCTTCGGCTCTCTTGCCAGCGCTTTCTCTGCGAATACCACTATCCACCGCTGCTGCGTTCTCCAGCACT